>DASZKQ010000197.1:0-9608 GCA_035552835.1 Mycobacterium sp.
TGGCGGTACTGGGCTGGAACACGTCGATGTCCAACCTGCGCTGGCAAGACGACTACGTGCTGGTCGACGTCGATGCGGCGCCGACCGATTCCGCCCAAGCCCATACCGATGCCCGCGACATTCGGTTCGGCCTCTACGGCGCGCTGGCGCACCCCATCGAGGCCGCCGGCATCGGCAGCTGTGAGAACGTGAGAGACCTGAAAAACTCCGTCATCCAATCACTTTCGGCCCCTGGTGGCAAGCGGTTGACCGGCACGGTGTGCCTGGGCCCGCTGCAGGACCGCAGCGCGGTGCGGGGGATGTACCTCTATTCACCCCGCGACCGGATCGCTGAGTCCGTCGCCGCTTACCCGGCGGCATTCCCGGTCGGGGTGCTGCCGACGAAAGAGAACGACACCGGCCTGGTGGTCAAGACCACCAGCGTGGCCGCGTGGCGGGCCGACGGCACCCAGCTGACCCAGGCCTCGCTCGGCGATCCGAATGCCTTCACCGGCAACGGGTACATGCTGCTCGGGTTGGACGCCGACGCCATCGCGGCGAAATACCGCGACGACTCGGCGGCTCGCGGCGGTCCGATGATGTTGCTCGCGGCCCCGAGGCTGCCTGCCCCCGGCCTTAGCCCGGCCTGTTCGGCCTACGGGTCCTCGGTGCTGATTCTGCCGGAAGCATCGCTGGACGCCGTGCATGTCAGCGCGTCGCTGTGCACGCAGGGCGACATCAACGAGGCGCTGCTCTACGCGACCATTGCGGTGGTGGGCACCCACGCCGCGGTCTGGACCACCCGATGACTGAGCCCGGTCCCACCGAATGGGGAGTTGCGGCAAGCGGAGTCGGCCCCTGGACCGGCCCGCCGCCCGACGACCCGCGGTACGACCCGACGCTGCTGCGCAACGGCGACACCCGCAACGTCGTCGACGCCTACCGGTATTGGACGCGTGAGGCGATCGTCGCCGATATAGACAAGCGGCGACACCCGTTGCATGTGGCGATCGAAAACTTCGGCCATGACGCCAATATCGGTGGGGTGGTGCGCACCGCAAACGCGTTCGCCGTCGACACCGTCCACATCGTGGGGCGTCGTCGTTGGAATCGCCGCGGCGCCATGGTCACCGACCGCTACCAACGGCTGTGCCATCACGAAAGCACCGCCGACTTGCTGCGCTTCGCGGCGGAAGCGGGCCTGACGGTGGTCGCGGTCGACAATGTGCCCGGCGCAATGCGACTCGAGCAGACGACGCTACCGCGCAACTGCCTGCTGCTGTTCGGTCAAGAAGGCCCCGGGATCAGCGACGACGCCCGGGCGGGCGCCACGCTGACCGTCTCGATCGCCCATTTCGGGTCGACACGTAGCATCAACGTCTCGGTTGCGGCAGGCATCGCCATGCATAGCTGGATCAGCCAACACGGGAACATCGCGAATGCCTGGTAGGGCACCGATTTCTTAGTGCACGCCCGCAGTTTCGAACTCAATAGGCAGAGTGGTTGGTCCAGTCAGCGCGGTCAGCGGTTTCCAAGGGGCCGGTCCGGTTCGCCGGGCGTTTGGCATATGCCGCGTCATGACAGTCAGGGCTTCGGCGAGTTCGAGCCGCGCGAGGTTAGCGCCAAGGCAGTAATGCATGCCGGCGCCGAAGGTCTGCATGGCGGGGGCGCCCAGGCGGGTGATGTCGAGTTGGTCGGGGTTGTCGTAGACGGCCGGATCCCGGTTGGCCGAGGCGGTGTTGGCGACGACCAGTGTGCCGGCCGGAATGATGACTCCGGCGAGTTCGACATCCTCGAGGGCGATGCGCAAGGTGCCCCAGGCGATAGGGGAGTGCCGCATGGTTTCCTCGACCGCGTTGACGGCCAGCTCGGGGTGTTGGCGCAGGAGTGCCCACTGGTCGGGGTGATCACAGAGCACGTGCACTGCGGCAGCGAGCTGGTTTCGAGTGGTGTCGGTGCCGGCGATCAGCAGGCTTACGACCAACATGCGTAACTCGTCGGCGTTGAGGTGATCCCCATCGTGTTCGGCGCGGATCAGCTCGGAGATCAGGTCGTCGGTCAGCGTGTCACGGCGGTCAGCGACCATATCGTCGACGTAGGCGTCGACGGCCTCCCATGCCCCCAGGATGAAGTCCAACTCGTTGGCGACGTTCCAGCTGAAGGCCCTGAAGATGTCGTCCGTCCAATCCGAGAACAGCTCCCAGTCCTCGGCTGGTGCGCCGATTAGCGCGCAAATAATCGGGATTGGATATTGACGCGCAATGTCGGTCACCACATCGCAGCGCCCGCGGACCGTCTGGTGTTCAACGATTTCGGTGATGACATCGATGATCGTCGTGCGCAGTCGTGCGGTGGCTTTAGGCGTGAAGGCTTTCGATACCAATCGACGCAGGCGGTGGTGCTCATCTCCGTCGAGACTGATCAGGTTCGTGGCGACACGGTTCCATAACGGGCCAGACGTAATGCCTTGCGCGGCAAGGAACATTCCCTTCGGGAGGCGAAATCGTGGGTCGCGCAGCACCGTACGAACCAGTTCGTGGCGCAGGATTTCCGGACCATGGGTGCCGATGGCGATCGGTGCTCGATTCCGGGCTTGCGCGATGAGTCGGTGCGCCTCTTCAGGATCGTCCAACTGCTCGTAGGCCAAGATGGGAAGCCCCGCGTCGAAGACACTCGGGCAAATTCGGGGAGGCATCGTGTCGACGGTCATAACGACTCCTCGCCCGCAACAAGCCAGCTGTGCGTTAGCGGTTGCTAACCGCGACGCCATCGTTGCTCCAATACCGCAAGGACATGTCAGTAGGCGGATACTGATTTTTCGCCTGACCGTCCGGGCTGCCGCTTTTAAGCTGTCCATGTGCGGTTGACGTGGCCGTTGACCGGCCGTTCACAGGAACTGCGACTTGTCGAAGCCGCGATTTTCGACCCGGACTCGTCCGGGATCGTGGTCTGCGGGGCCGCCGGTGTGGGGAAGAGCCGGATCGCACGCGAAGCGCTTAACGCAATTGCGCCGAACGACTATGAAGTCCATTGGATAGTGGGGACGTCCTCGGCACGGACGATTCCGCTGGGCGCGCTCTCCTCGTGGACGGAACCGGCCGTCAACGACACCCTTGACTTGCTCCGCGGCGCGATCGCCTCGCTGACGTCATCAGCCCCGGGCAAGACAGTCGTGTTGGGTGTCGATGATGTGGCCCTGCTTGATGACCTGTCGACGTTTGTCGTGCATCAGATCATTCAGCGTCGCGCGGCCAAGGTCGTGCTCACCATCCGCGCAGGTGAACCGATTCCCGCGGGGGTAAGCGAGCTATGGAACGGCGGACAGTTTGACCGCCTCGACCTGCAACCGTTGTCCGAAGCCGAAATAACCGCGCTCATCTCGGCAACCTTGGGCGGCCCGCTGGATCCGCCGGCCGCCGAGCGGTTGCGGACGTTAACCCGCGGCAACCCCTTGTATCTGCGAAACATCGTCGAGCAGGAGGTTGCCGACGAACGGCTCAAGCTGCAGGACGGGTATTGGCGCTGGCTCGGTGATCCGGTCCTACCGCCCAGCCTGGTCGAACTGATCGAAGGACGGATCGGAGGGCTGCCCACCTCGATTAGCGACGTGATCGACGCCCTCGCCGTCGGCGAACCCATCGAACTCGGGTCGCTCACCCAGATCACCGATCCGGCCGCGGTCGAGCAGGCTGACCTGCGCGGTCTGATCACGTTGAGCCAGGTGGGCGGGCGGGTAGAGGCACGCCTGGCGCACCCGCTGTACGGGGAGGTGCGGCGCAGCCGTGGCGCTGCAATCAGGCTGCGACGGCTGCGTGGCCTCGTCGCCGCCGAACTGGCCACATCCGATGATCGCGACGACATGCGGGTGGTGGTGCGCCGCGCAACGCTGAGCCTCGACTCCGACCTCGAGCCCGATCCAGACCTGCTCGTTCGGGCGGCCCGCGGCGCGGTCTGGCTATGGGAATTTCCCCTGGCCGACCGACTCTCGGCAGCGGCAATACTCGCAGGAGGGGCCGCGGACGCGAAGCTTATTCGCGCCTACGCCCTATCGTGTACGGGCCGCGGCAGGGAAGCCGACGCTCTGCTCGCCGAGATCCAGGCAGACGAGTTGGCCGAGGCAGTGTACGGGCGGGTGGCCTTTCTGCGGGCCACCAATCGGCTGTTCACCCTCGCCGACCCGGTAAGTGCAAAGACGCTCATCGATGATGCATCCCGCGCCGCGGGGCCGCAGGCTCGCAGCTGTATCGACGCGTTTCTGACGGTGTACTGGGCGGCGATGGGCAAGCCGCACGCTGCCATCGAGTCATCAGGCAAGTTCATCTGGAAGGAGCTGCCCGACCTCGTCGCCCAGCGAGTGACTGCGTGGGCCCTCGCCGTTGCGTTCGGAGAAGTGGGTCGCGCCGACGAAGCTGTGGCAGCGGCAAAGGCTGGCTACCCCGTTCCGATACGCTCCTTCGTCATCATCACCGACGCCCACATCGGCGCCCTACTGTTATCTGGTCAAATCGCCGAGGCTGATGCGCCGGCGCAAACCATACGACAACGCCAGGTCGAATTCCGAGCATTTCAGTTCTTCCAAGTTGGCACCGTCGCGGTAGGCAGAGCGGCCCTTGGTTCCGGCCAACTCCACGCCGCGATTTCCCTGCTGACCGAGTCCATCGAAACCGTACAAACTTCCGGCGGCGCCAACGGGTGGGGCTACCGATGCCAGATTTCGCTGACGACGGCGCTCGCGATGCGCGGCTCGACGGATGATGCAGCGGCCTGGCTAGTCACACTCGAAAAGCAGCGTCATCCCAGCTGGCGATATCTCGACTACGAGTACGCGATCGCCAAGGCATGGGTGGCCGCCGGACAGGGTGCCGTCAGTGAAGCTATTGTGGTCTCGCTTGCTGCCGCCGAAACAGCCAGGGGCAATGGTCAATTCGCTCCTGAAGTGATGTGCTTACAGACAGCCACCCAGTTCGGGGAGCGTTCCTGCGGGCCTCGATTGCGGGAGCTGGAAGCGATCGTCGAAGGGCCGCGCGCCGGCGTAGCGGCCCGCTTCGCTGAAGCATTGCATGATGGCGATGGTGCTGAACTAGCCGCGGTATCAGCCGAATTCGAGGATATGGGCGATCTCATCGCTGCTGTCGATGCGGCGGCGCACGCAGCCATCGCCTACCGGCACCAGGAGTTACGCGGATCAGCGTTGGGATGCTCGGCAAGGGCCGACGCGTTGGCCGAGCAATGTGGCGGCGCCCGCACGCCAGCCCTGCGTAAGGCTGTCGAACGATTGCCGCTGACCGACCGCGAACGAGAAATCGTGATGCTTATCGGGGAAGGGCTGTCCAACCGGGATATCGCGACAAGGCTGACGTTGTCGGTTCGAACCGTCGAAAGCCACATCTATAAGGCGATGGCCAAAACCGGTACGCCCAACCGCGATGAACTCGCGGCGCTGTTGCCTCGACGCCAGGAAAGACATGGCGGCAGCAGCTCGCGTCAACTCAATTGATCGACCACCGCGGCTGTATCCAGCCATACATTCTCGCGGCTTAGCAGTCCGTCGCGAAACTCGAAGACATGCATCATTCGGAAACTGATGCGTCGTCCGTTACCCGGAAGCCCAAGCAATGATCCGATGACCGTGCCGGTCATGAGCTGCTCAAGGACCATCGCGTCGTCGGCAAGATACTGGCGCAGGATATCCCAGCTCTCGCTGCGGAAGTTGGCGGTGAGGTAGGCGTAGCAATTGCGCGCCGCGTCCTTACCGCGACGGGGGCCATCGGGGAATCCGACGACGTCGTGCTCAACGTCGTCGGTGTACACAGCCACCGCCCCGTCGATATCGCCTTGATTTTCGGCCCTCATGTGGCTGTCGACTAGCGCTTGCATCTGGCTGCTATCCATCGCCACCTCCTGGGTCACGGCCCCGGCCTCAAGCTACAACTACTGATCCGCCGCTCCGTGGTATCACGCCGCAACGCTGCGAAATATCAGTAGTGCGCCACTGACATCGATCGATCGACCGGGATCAACGATTCCAGTAACGGATCTCACCGATGGAGGATTCAAATGCTCAACGAAAACCTTGGACTTATGACCCTCGATGAGGCCCAAGAGCAACTGGTATCGCCGGCACCGGTCCTGATCACCGAGCAGGAGGTTGCGCTCGGCACGGCGGTAGCTCTGCAGGCGCAGCCGACGCGCCGGCACCGGTGGGCCGAGGCGACCCAGGTCCTGCTTGCAGCGATGCGCCGCTCGGTTGCGCCGACGGCGCAAGATGGCCGGCCAATGCGCCACGACTACCCGAAGAACTACGCGTTTCTAGAAAGGGCTTGCATGGCGCGCGAGATGGATCGCCTTTGATGGACATCGCCCGGGCCTGGTAAACCGCGAGACGCCGCCGATTTGTGTGACACGGTTGTCAGCGCGGTTGATGCCTCGTCAGCCGGGAAGGACGCCCAGTGTCGCTCGAGGAAAACAAGGATCTGATACAGCGCTATATGTCGGCAATCGATGCCGATGACGCCGGCAACTGGGACCTCCTCGACGACTACATCGCCCAAGATTTCGTGGCGCACCACGCTCCGGCCCCGGGCGTCACGCTAGATCGAGCCGGTGTGAAGCAGTCAGCGGAAATCTTTCGTGTCGGAGCACCGGGCAGCCACGAGATCGTCATGCAGATAGCTGAAGGCGATCTTGTCGTCAGTTACACCCGAGGCCGCGGAGTTCACGCTGGGGAGCTGTTTGGCATTCCAGCGACGAACAAATCTATTGAGACAGAAGGGATCGCGATCCACCTGAGTTCGGGAGGGAAAATCGCCGAATATTGGTCGGTGGTGGATTTTGCCGGGATTTTGGCGCAACTGGGTCTGATGCCCGCCGGTGGCGGCTGAGGACCGGCCGCGCGCTGCATGCCTGATCAGCCAACACGGGAACATCGCGAGCGCCTGGTAAGGCAGGATCAGTTCCCATGGATCAGGTATGGGTCAACCGGGCCGTCAGCGCGGAAGCCGCCGTCGCAGGGCGGCATCTGAAGCGGTTGTGGGCATTGCCCGGTACCCAGCTCGGCGTGGTGGCCTGGCCCTCGGTCCGGCGCGACCGATGGTTCGGCGGCTGGCATTACTGGTGGCAGGCACACCTGCTGGACTGCTTGGTCGACGCGGAGCTGCGCGACCCGCAGCCGGAGCGGCGCATCAAGATCGGCCGGCAGATCCGCTCGCATCGGCTGCGCAATAACGGCTCCTGGGTCAACAGCTACTACGACGACATGGCATGGCTGGCACTGGCGTTGGAGCGTGCCGCGCGGATCGCCGGCGTGCAGCGCAAGCGCGCGCTGCACAAGTTGAACGACCAATTCGTCAAGGCGTGGGTGCCCGAAGACGGCGGCGGCATCCCGTGGCGCAAGCAGGACCAATTCTTCAACGCACCGGCCAACGGCCCGGCGGGAATCTTCCTGGCGCGCTACGGCGACCGGCTGCGGCGGGCCCAGCAGATGGCCGACTGGATCGACGAAACCCTGATCGACCCCGATACGCACCTGGTGTTCGACGGCATCAAGGCGGGTTCACTGGTCCGCGCGCAGTACACCTACTGCCAGGGCGTGGTGTTGGGCCTGGAGACCGAGCTGGCCGCCCGCACCCAAGACGAGCGGCACCCGCCGCGAGTGCATCGGCTGGTCGCAGCCGTCGACGAACACATGGCGCCGGCCGGGGTGCTGCGCGGCTCCGGCGGCGGCGACGGCGGACTGTTCTCCGGAATCACTGCTCGCTACCTGGCTTTGGTCGCCACTACGTTGCCGGGCGAGTCCGCTGCGGATGCGGCGGCCCGAGAAACCGCCCGCGAAATCGTGCTGTCTTCGGCACAGTCGGCATGGGACAACCGGCAGTCGGTGCAAGGCCTGCCGTTGTTCGGTCCGTTCTGGGATCGCACGGCGGACCTGCCCACGGACGGCGGGCGGCAGGCCGAGTTCGTCGAGGGTGCCGTCACCGGTTCCGACATTGCCGAGCGTGATCTGTCGGTGCAACTATCCGGTTGGATGCTGATGGAGGCCGCGCATGCCGTGACCACCAGCGAGAGGACCGTTCATGAGTAAAGTCCACCCCGATGCCGAGTCGGCGCTGCACGGCGTGCTGAAGGACGGCATAACCATCGCTTCCGGCGGGTTCGGCCTCTGCGGCATCCCGGAGAATCTGATCCAGGCTCTGGTGGACAGCGGCGTCAAGGACCTCACCATTGTCGGAAACAACGCCGGCGTAGATGGTTTCGGCATGGGACTGCTACTCAAGGCGCGGCAGGTGCAGAAGGTCGTCGCCTCCTACGTCGGCGAGAACAAGGAATTCGAGCGCCAGGTGCTGGCCGGAGAGCTGGATCTCGTCCTGACGCCCCAGGGCACGCTCGCAGAGAAGTTGCGCGCCGGCGGCGCAGGCATTCCCGGCTTCTACACCCGCACTGCTTACGGCACTAATCTTGCCGAAGGCAAAGACACCAGGGTCTTCGACGGCACCGAATACGTTCTGGAAGAAGGCATTCGCGCCGACGTGGCGATGGTCAAGGCGTGGAAGGGCGACACGGCGGGTAACCTCGTCTACCGCAAGACGGCGCGCAACTTCAACCCCATGATCGCCACCTGTGGCGCGATGACCGTGGCCGAAGTCGAAGAACTGGTCGACGTCGGCGACTTGGACCCCGACCTGATCCACACCCCGGGCATCTACGTGGACCGCATCATCGAGGGCCACAACTACGAAAAGCGCATCGAGTTCCGCACCACCAGCGGCGGCGCGGCGCTCAAGCACGAGAGCCCGATTCGCGAACTCATGGCCAAGCGCGCCGCGCAGGAACTGCGCGACGGCTACTACGTGAACCTGGGCATCGGCATTCCGACGTTGGTGGCCAACTTCATCCCCGACAACATCAGTGTGACGCTGCAGTCGGAGAACGGCCTGCTGGGCATCGGCTCCTACCCGACCGAAGACGGCGTCGACGCCGACCTCATCAACGCCGGTAAGCAGACCGTCACCAGCCTTGCCGGGTCAAGCTTTTTCAGTAGCGCCGACTCCTTCGCGATGATCCGCGGCGGCCACATCGACCTTTCCATCCTCGGCGGCTTGGAGGTTGCCGAGAGCGGCGACCTGGCCAACTGGATGGTGCCGGGCAAGATGGTCAAAGGGCCCGGTGGCGCAATGGATTTGGTGTCGGGCGTCAAGCGAGTGATCGTCGTGATGGATCACACCGCGAAAGATGGCAGCCCGAAGATCCTCAAGCAATGCACGCTGCCTATCACCGGCAAGGGCGTGGTGGACATGATCATCACCGACCTGTGCGTCTTCGACGTCGAGCCGGAACACGGACTCACGCTTACCGAACTACACCCCGGGGTGAGCGTCGCCGACGTCCGGGCCAAGACCGGCTGCGACTTCACGGTCGCTGTCTGACGGCGCGCGGCGACGGTTTCGGTAAGCACGTCCCGCCGCGATGAAAGCGGGGATCATCGACACGAACAAGATAGCCAGGATGATCTTTTCCAGGTTGTGATGCACGAATTCGTTGTTGCCCAGGAAGTAGCCCAACAGCGTCGCACCCCCACCCCAGGCAATGCCGCCGACGATGTCGAACCCGAGGAACACCGGATAGCGCATGTA
>DASZKQ010000198.1:0-2296 GCA_035552835.1 Mycobacterium sp.
GCGTCGGTGGCGGTCGAATTTCCGCCCCACCAGGTCGGCCAGCAGGAGGCACTGTCGGGCCTGACCGGCTTCGGCGGCCCGGAATTTGACCGGTTCGGCGCCAGCGCCGGCGTACAGAAGCGCCGCATCTCGTTGCCGTTGTCCCAATACGGCAAGTTGAGCGGCTTCACCGAAGCCAACGACATATTTATCGAGACCGCCTTAGAACTTGGTGAGCGCGCGCTGCTCTCGGCATTCGACGCCGCCAAGGTCAAGCCGTCCGAGGTCGATATTGTCTTCTCGACGACGGTCACCGGGCTGGCGGTGCCGACATTGGAGGCCCGGCTTGCGACCCGCGTCGGATTGCGACCCGACGTCAAGCGGGTTCCGTTGTTCGGACTCGGCTGTGTCGCCGGGGCCGCCGGGATAGCCCGTATGCATGACTACTTGCTCGCGTTCCCCGATCAGGTGTCGGTGCTGCTGGCCGTCGAACTGTGCTCGTTGACGCTGCAGCGCAACGACTACTCCATCGCCAACCTGGTCGCGGCCAGCCTGTTTGGCGACGGCGCCGGCGCCGTCGTCGCGAAGGGATCTGCCCGCACACCGACGGGGCCCCGGGTGCTGGCTACCCGCAGCCGGCTCTACCCCGACACCGAAGAGGTCATGGGCTGGAATATCGGCAGTAGCGGGTTCCAGATCAAGTTGTCCACCGAGGTCGCGAACGTCGCCGAGAAGTACTTGGGCGAAGATGTCCGCAACTTTCTCAATGACCATGGCCTGACTCCCGCTGACATCTCGACGTGGGTCTGCCACCCGGGCGGTCCGAAGGTGATCGAAGCCGTCGAGCACACCCTGGACCTTCCCGCCGATGCCCTTGATCACACCCGAAACTCGTTGCGCGACAACGGGAACCTCTCGTCAGTGTCAGTGCTGGATGTACTTCGCGCCAGCATGGCCGATCCGCCGCCGCCGGGCTCGTTCGGGCTGATGATGGCGATGGGGCCGGCGTTCTGCTCGGAACTCGTGCTGCTCGGCTGGTAGGTCGTGTACTACCTGCTGGTCCTGGCGATCGGCATCGAGCGGCTGGTAGAACTGATCGTCTCCAAGCGCAACGCGCGATGGGCTTTTGCCCATGGCGGCGAGGAATTCGGCCGTGGCCACTATCCGGTGATGGTGGCGGTCCACACTGCGCTACTGCTCGGCTGCGTCGGCGAGGTCTGGGCATTGCACCGACCGTTCATCGCGTGGCTCGGCTGGCCGATGCTCGCGCTGGTGGCACTTAGTCAGGCGCTGCGCTGGTGGTGCGTGGCCACACTTGGCCGCCGGTGGAACACGCTGGTGATCGTGGTGCCGCAGGCGCCGTTGGTACGGCGGGGCCCGTACCGGTGGCTGCATCACCCGAACTATGTCGCCGTCGTCGTCGAAGGTGTGGCGCTGCCGCTGGTGCACACGGCCTGGCTGACCGCGGCCTGCTTCACGCTGGCCAACGCATTGCTGCTCACGGTGCGGATCCGGGTGGAAAACGCGGCGCTGGGTTATACATGAGCACGCGCGCCGGCGACGATGCAGAGCGCAGCGATGCTGAGGAGCGGCGCACATGACGCGCGCCGCCGACGATGCAGAGCGCAGCGATGCTGAGGAGCGGCGCACATGATGTACGACGCGGACCTGCTGGTCGTGGGCGGCGGCCCCGGTGGCCTTGCTACCGCGTTACACGCTCGCAGGCAAGGGCTTTCGGTGATCGTTGCCGAGCCGCGGGTGACCCCGATCGACAAGGCCTGTGGTGAGGGGCTGATGCCCGGCGGTCTGGCCGAGCTGACGTCGCTCGGGATCGAACCGCCCGGCCTGCCGTTCCGGGGCATCGCTTACCTGAGCGAGCACCGTCGCGCCGAAGCGCGCTTCCGCGCCTGCCCGGGTCGGGGGGTGCGGCGCACCACGCTGCATGCCGCGTTGGCCGCTCGCGCGAAAGAACAAGACACCGAATGGATTTCGACGCGCATCAGCCAGGTCGACCAGGATGCGGCGGGTGTCACGGCGGCCGGGGTACGGGCGAAATGGTTGGTGGCGGCCGATGGACTGCACTCGTCGGTGCGCCGCGCCGTCGGAATCAACGCGGTGCCGGGAAATCCGCGCCGCTACGGCGTGCGCTGGCACTTTGCTGTACCCGCATGGTCGGAGTTCGTCGAAGTGCACTGGTCGCCCTGGGGTGAGGCGTACGTGACGCCGGTGGAGCCGGATCTGGTCGGCGTGGCGATTCTGTCGCGGCACCGGCCCGACCTCGCCTGGTTTCCTCGGCTGGCAGCCCATTTGGGCGGCG
>DASZKQ010000199.1:0-4339 GCA_035552835.1 Mycobacterium sp.
ATCTCGGCATGCCGAAGTAGCAGCCATCCGATCAGCAGATCGCCGACGGCGAGCAGGAAGGGCACCGACTCCAAGCCCACTCGGTAGAGTTCGCGGGCGCTCTGTTGAGAATCGACCAGATAGCCGGTCATGGTGTTGACCCAACCTTGCAGATCGTCCAGTGCGGTGGTCAGCTGCTTGCGGGCGTCGGCGAGTTCGGGGCGGGCTTCGTCGCTTTCGATGAACGCTTCGATCTGAGCGACCAGATGTTGCAGCGCCTTGCCGTGATCGCGAACGATCTTGCGAAAGAAGAAGTCCTGCGCCTGGATCGCGGTGGTGCCCTCGTAGAGGCTATCAATCTTGGCATCGCGGATGTATTGCTCGATGGGGTAGTCCTGCAGGAAGCCGGACCCACCGAAGGTTTGCAGCGATTCGGTCAAAGTTTGATAGGCCCGCTCCGAGCCCACACCCTTCACGATCGGCAGCAGCAGATCGTTGACTCGTTCCGCCAACGCAGCGTCGGCGCCCGACACGACGGCGGCCGCCGCCGGGTCCTGGTGGGCGGCGGTGTAGAGATACAGCGCACGCAGCCCTTCGGCGTAGGACTTCTGCATCATCAGCGCTCGGCGCACATCGGGATGGTGCATGATGGTGACCCGCGGCGCGGTCTTGTCCGTCATCTGGGTGAGGTCGGCTCCCTGGATCCGAGTCTTGGCGTATTCCAACGCATTCAGGTAACCCGTCGACAACGTCCCAATCGCCTTGGTACCCACCATCATTCGCGCATACTCGATGATCTTGAACATTTGCGCGATCCCGTTGTGGCTGTCGCCGACCAGCCATCCTTGCGCCGGGACTCCGTGCTGACCGAATGTCAGTTCACAAGTGGCCGAAACCTTCAGGCCCATTTTGTGTTCCAGCCCGGTGACGAATGCCCCGTTGCGCTGCCCCGGTTCACCGGTCTTTGGGTCGAGCATGAACTTGGGCACCAGAAATAGGCTCAGTCCCTTGGTGCCCGGCGCGGCGCCCTCGGGCCGGGCCAGCACCATATGCAGGATGTTCTCGAACAGGTCGTCGGTGTCGCCGTTGGTGATGAACCGTTTGACACCGTCGATGTGCCAGGTGCCGTCGCCCTGGTCGATCGCTTTGGTGCGGCTGGCGCCGACGTCGGAACCGGCGTCGGGCTCGGTGAGCACCATGGTGGCACCCCAATTGCGGTCGATGGCCAACGATGCCCAATGCCGTTGCTGCTCATTGCCGATGCCGTACAGGATGTTGGCAAGAATCGGGCCGGCCATAAACATGAACACCGGCGGGTTGGCGCCCAGGACGAACTCGTTGATCGCCCATTGCACCATTGACGGCGCTGGCACACCGCCGACGCCTTCGCTGAGCCCGACCCGGAACCACTCACCGTCGCGCCACGCGCCCAGCGACTTCTTGAACGGTTCCGGCAGGGTCACGACGTGCGCGTCGGCATCGAACGTCGGCGGGTGCCGGTCGCCGTCAGCGAACGACTCGGCCACCGGCCCCTCGGCCAACCGGGCGGCCTCGGACAGCATCTCCCGCACCGAATCGCCGTCCAGGTCGCCGAACGCCTCGTCGGCCAGCACCTGATCCAAGCTCAGCGTTTCGAATAGGTTGAACTCCAGGTCGCGCACATTGCTCTTGTAGTGGCCCATGGCTGACGCCTTCCCCGATCCGCTGGGCCGAGCCTAGCCCGATGACGATGCGGCCGGGAACGGCCGAGGAAGGAGTCGGGCCACTAGCCGGAGCTGTCAGCGCCCCTGGAATCGGGCTTGGCGACGCTCGATGAACGATTGCACGCCCTCGGCGGCATCGGCGCTGGCGAACAGGGCGGCCACGTCGGGTCGTAGCCGCTTGATGGCGGCCGCGTCGCCCTGATCGCGGGCCAGCTGCGCTGACGCCAGGGTGGCGCGCACGCCCAGCGGCGCAGCGCGCTCGGCAATCGTGTGGGCGATCTCGCGGCCGCGCGCCAGGGCGGCCGTAGCGTCATCGGCCACCTCTTGAACCAGACCGATCCGGTGCGCCTCGGCGGCGTCGAACTCGTCCCCGGTCAGCAGCCAGCGCATCGCATTGCCCCATCCGGCCTCGCGAGGCAGTCGAAGGGTCGCGCCCCCGAATGGGTAGATGCCGCGCTGCACCTCGAGCTGCGCGAACCGGGTGCCCGTCGCCGCGACGCGGACATCGGCCGCCAGCAGCAGCTCGATACCCAGCGTCATGCACCAGCCGTGCGCCACCGCGATTAGCGGTGTGGTCCAGGAACCGTCCAGGCGCCAGGGGTCGCGTCCGTCTGCTGGCCGGGGCAGGTCCCCAGACGCGATGTTGGGTGCGACGTCGACAAGGTCCAGACCACCGGTGAAGTGATCGCCGTGCGCGAACAACACACCGACGCGCACCGACGCGTCCGATTCCAGCAGCCCGTAGGCGCGGGACAGGTCGGTGAGCATCACTTGAGTGAAGGCGTTGCGCTTGTCCGGTCGATTCAAGCCGATCAGCAAGACGTGTCCGTCCCGCTCGAGGGTCACCGTTTCCAGGGCCGGTAGTGCGCTAGTCATCGGCCGAGTCAACCGCATACCAGCGGATTATGCAATGGAGCATAATCTTAGGAATAGCGCCGATAGGCTCGGCTGTCGTGACAGTGGGATCTACCTCGGTTTAATCATTATGTTGAGCGTGCGTCGATTAGCGCTTGCCGCCACTGCTGTTCCCGTTATATGATCCCTTGCATAATCGTGAGTCGGTCGATCCGGCGCATGGGGCCCGATAGCCCAGGAGAGAACCATGTTGAATGTCGAGGTCAACATCGCCGGCTTCCGCTTTAGCCGGGAAATTCCTGACCCACGCCGCAAGTCATTCCGATCCCCGGGGTTTGGTCCGCGTCCCATCCCGTGGAAACTTCCGCACCTGCGCCAGTCGCGCGCTGCGTGACGGTCGGACGACCATAAGGACAGCACGACCATGTCGTTAGCCACGCATGCCCGCAGTAAGCGCGGTGATACCCGAACCAAAATGCTGATCAGCGCCGCCGAGGTGATGCGTGAACGCGGCGCCGCAGGCGTGACCATCGACGAAGTGCTCACCCGCAGCGGCGCGCCCCGCGGCTCGGTGTACTACCACTTTCCCGACGGGCGCAATCAGATGCTCGCCGAGGCGCTCCGGTATGCCGGGGATGCGATCACCGCCGACATTGACGATGCCGCCGGGCGGGGGGCGAAGGTGCTGCTGCGGCAGTTTGTCGAATTCTGGGAACGCGTGCTGGCCGATAGCGATTTCAACGCCGGCTGCCCCGTGGTTGCCGCAGCAATCGGCTCGGCCGATGACGAAGTCCGGTTGGCCGCCGAAGCCGGACGGATTTTCGCGCACTGGCGCACGGCGCTGACTTGGGCTTTCGTCGCCGATGGCTTCCTCGAGTCGGATGCCGATTCGTTGGCGGTGATGTCGATCGCCACGCTGGAGGGCGCCGTTGTGCTTTGCCGCTCGCTACGCAGCAGCGACCCGCTGCGAAAAGTCTACGAACAGCTCGAATTTCTGGTCAAGGCAAGGGAATTCGTCCGCCGCAACGGGCTGCCAGAGCAGCGCGTGAACTAGCCGGCTAGTCGCTGGCCGGCAGCGGCTTGGCTTCCTTGAGGCTCAACGCGGTCTCGCCGACCGCCAGGGTTCCAGCACCCGCCTTGGTCACCAGTACCTCGGCGCCGGTCTCGTCCACGTAGCGCTTGCCCATCACGTTGCCGTCGGCGAACGCCGGATCCAGTTCGCCGGACCGCTCGGCATCCAAGGCCACCATCGGTGCGCCGCCGCAGCGCAGATCGTCCAGGCTGTCCGAGCTTCGAACGACGATGACCTGCGTGTCGCACACCTGGCTGGCTAGACGGGTTCCGTTCTTAATCATGATCTTTGAAGTTCCTTACTGCTCGGCCGGAGCGGCGCGAAGCTCTTCGACAATTTCACGGCGGAGCACTTTGCCGGTCGCGTTGGTGGGCAGCTCGTCGCGAAAGACTACCCGGTCGGGCGTACGCGAACCCCGCAAGTTTTTGCGGACGTGCTCGCGCAGCTCCTCAGGATCCGGGTCGGTGCCGGCGGCCGGCACCACCACCGCGACGATCGCCTGCCCCCACTGCGGATCCTCAATGCCGACCACGGCGACGTCACGCACATGAACGTGTTCGATCAGCACGTCCTCCAGTTCGGCGGGCGCGATGTTCTCACCACCCCGGATGATGGTGTCGTCGCTGCGCCCGCCGATAAACAGGTAGCCATCACCGTCGAGGGTGGCGATGTCCCTGGTCGGAAACCACCCGTCGGCGTCGAGCACCGAGCCGATTCCGGTGTAGCGGCC
>DASZKQ010000200.1:0-4828 GCA_035552835.1 Mycobacterium sp.
GTCCTGTCGAAGTCGAGACGAGAGGCGCCGCCCGGACAGCAGAGCATGTCGCTAGCCATCGAATGCGACGCTACTCCGGTCTTGGCATGCGCGCCGCGCAGGCGCGCCGTGGAGAAAGCTCAGCGGCGTCCTAGCCGATGACGTACTGCCGCAGCGCAGGCTCGTCGGCGAGGCCCCATGCGGTGATGCGATCGGAGATCACCTGGCGCAGCTGATCCGGGCCGAAAATGCCTGCGTCGGCGACGTTTCGAACCTTGCCTTGGTAGGCGTCGATGTCAGCGCCGACGACTTGGAGCTCAGCCGCGCGAGCGGCGATCGCCGCGATGGTCTCGTCGCGGGTGTAGCCGAGACAGTGCGCGACGAGGTTCGAGAAGAACTCTTCGTGCCGCTCTTCGTCTCGCGCGATGTGGGCAATGAGACCGGCCAGCACCGGCTCTTCGATCTGGGCCGCCAGGTTGTTGCAGTACACCGCGTGGGCACGCTCGAAGAACGCCATGAACACCAGAGTTTCGACCTGGGAATAGTGGTCGGCGCGATACCCCTTCATCGCCACGTGTTCGAAGCGGACCTGCTCGTTGGCGGCCGGGTCGATCTCGCGGGTCACCACGAAGTACTCGCGCAGTGCAACGGCGTGCAGGTGTTCTTCGGCGGTCCACCGGCCCAGCCATTGGGCCCAGTTGTCTTCGAGAATGAAGTGCTCGACGAGTTCGCGGTGATAACCGGCCACGTTGTCTTTGGTGATGAGCAAGATCTCGCACGCGTCGGTGATGGCTTTGGGCAGCGTCACCTGCGAGGGGTCCCAATCACGCCCGCCGAGGAAGGCGAAGTTCTCGCCCTGCTCGAACGGTACGAAGTCATGCGCGAACCACAAGCTCTCGGTATCGAGGTGGCGGTCGAGGTTCTGGCCCACGACCGGCTCGAGTTCGATGATCAGCGCGTTAGCGACAGGTTTCTGTGCCATGAGGTAACCGTAACCCGCGTACACAGGTGCCATGAAATCTGCCGCGCAGTGCACGGGGCTAGCAGAGGTCAGCTCGGATGACCCCTAGAGCGTCAACCCCGGGTAGAGCGGGTTAGCCGTCAGCAGCTCGGCGGCAGCGGCGTGCACCCGCTCAACGGTGCCATCGGCCAGTGTGTATTTGGCCTTGGAGGGCCCCGCGGGCCCCGAACCGGGTTGCGTGTTGGTCAGCACGTCGACCACCAGCTCGGCGACCTGATCGAACTCGGCGGCGCCGAAGCCGCGGGTCGTCAGTGCCGGGGTGCCGAACCGAATGCCGCTGGTGTACCAGGCACCGTTTGGGTCCGCGGGGATGGAATTGCGGTTGGTGACGACGCCGGAGTCCAGCAACGCCGATTCGGCCTGCCGGCCGGTCAGCCCGAATGACGTCACATCTAGCAGCACGATGTGGTTGTCGGTGCCGCCGGTGACCAGCCGCGCCCCGCGCCGCAGGAACCCGTCGGCCAGCGCTTTGGCGTTGTCGGCAACCCGCTGCGCATAGGCCCCGAACGCGGGCTGGCGCGCCTCCGCCAGCGCGACAGCCTTGGCGGCCATAACGTGTGCCAGCGGCCCGCCCAACACCATCGGGCAGCCCTTATCGACCGCGTCGGCGTACTCCGGCTGGGCCAACACCAGGCCGCCGCGTGGCCCGCGCAGCGACTTGTGCGTGGTGGTGGTGGTGATGTGGGCATAGGGCACCGGGTCCTCGTCGCCGGTGAAAACCTTGCCGGCGACCAGTCCGGCGAAGTGCGCCATGTCCACCATCAGGGTGGCGCCCACCTGGTCAGCGATCTCGCGCATCTTGGCGAAATTGATCCGCCGCGGGTAGGCCGAGTACCCGGCCACCAGGATCAACGGCTTGAACTCACGCGCGGCGACGGCGACCGCGTCGTAATCCAGCAGCCCCGTCTCCGGGTCGGTGCCGTAGCTGCGTTGGTGGAACATCTTTCCGGAGACGTTGGGCCGGAAGCCGTGGGTGAGATGACCGCCGGCATCCAGCGACATGCCCAGCAGCCGCTGGCCGCCAAGTTTGGCCCGGAGCTGTTCCCAGTCCGCCTCGGACAGGTCGTTGACGTGTTTGGCCCCAGCCGCGGCGAGGCCGGGTGTCTCGATCCGGGTGGCCAGGATGGCCCAGTAGGCAACGAGGTTGGCGTCGATGCCGGAGTGCGGTTGGGCGTAGGCGTACGGCGCGCCGAACAGCTCACGGGCGTGCTCGGTGGCCACACTCTCGACGGTGTCGACGTTGCGACAGCCGGCGTAGAAGCGGTGGCCGATGGTGCCCTCGGCATATTTGTCCGACAACCAGCTGCCCATGGTAAGCAGTACGGCGGGCGAGGCATAGTTTTCGCTGGCGATGAGCTTGAGCGAATCGCGTTGGTCGGCAAGTTCTTTGCGTGTCGCGGCGGCGATGCGCGGTTCGACAGACTCGATGACCTCTAGTGCTGCGCGGTAGGCGCTGCTCGCGGTATCGGCGTATTCAGCGCCTGGGGCTGCGGTGGAGGCGGTGGTCGCGGTCAGGTCGGCTGCCATGCAACCGACACTAGTCGGCCGGCAATGTCGAGGCGATCAGCGGTTCGTCGAGCAGCCGGCCAAAACGTTCAGTGAGGCTGACGCCCGCCGGGCGGTCGTCTACCCAGGCTCGCAGCAGTCGGTATCCCTCGACGTAGGTGCTGGTGTAGGCGCGCCACAGCGGCGAGGCCAAGAACCGCAGCATCTGCCGCGCGCGGATGTCATTGACCAGCAGCCAACGCCGCAGGAATGCCGCCACTTCGTCGGGATCGCGATGCTCGTCGTGCAACATCAACGCCGCGTCCTGGCGGACACCCGCCAGCGCCGCCGACGCTTCGGAAACCGCCTCGGCGCGCTCGCCGTCAAATCTCAGCCCCAGATCGGCGTAGATCTCGGACGCCCAGTGCCCCCAGCGCGGGCCGATCGCGGCATACAGCGCCAAATCGGCCAGGCCCTCGGCCATCAGGCACTGCGGGGTGTTCACCAGGAAAATGGTCTGCTCGGCCTGGCCTTTTCGGTTGACCAGCCCGGCCTCTTTGCGGCAATGCTCGGTGTGGTGCCCCGGATAGGATTCGTGGGCCACCAGCCGCGGCAGGTTCGACATCAGTTGTTTGATGTCGGCGTTGACGGCCACCGTGGAGCGGTAATCGCCCAGGTAGTAATTGAATCCCGACCACGGCTTGTCGGTCACCACCTGATACTCAACGGTTTCGGTGTCGGGCAGCCGATACTCGGCGCGCACCCGGTCGCGCAGCGCGCTGGAGAACGCCTCGATGCACTCGGCCAACCGATCGGGCGGTATCTCTTCTGCTGCGCGGTAGGCCTCCATCCGGTCGGCCAGTGGGCCGCCGCCACCCAATACGTCGTCGAGCCGGGCATGCGCCTGTCGGTAGGTCTCCAGCTCACCCTTGGCGATGCGGACGTCGAAGTAGTCGTGCACCTCGTCGACGAAGCCGATGTCTTCTCCGGCGAACTTGCGTCCGGCACAGGCCAACGCCCGCAGATGCGCGCCGATGTAGTCGGCGCGGGCTTCGTCGAATCCGTTACTGCGCGGCACATCTGGCAGCACGACAAGCAGCCGCTGTGCCTGGCGGACCAGGCTGGCCGGGTCGGGCGCGGGCTCGGCCAACACCGTTTGGCGCAGCGCGGGATCACCGGTGAAGGCGTCGACGTACCCGGATTCGATCCGGTCGAAGCGCAAACCGAGCAGCAGGTACTCGCGGATCAGCGCGGTGGGTTCCTGACTGGGCTGCACGGCCATCAACGCTATCTCCTCGCCCCAGCCGCTGACAGCGCGGCCGAGGCTGCAAGACTGACGGTCATGCCGCGGCTGAGCGAGCCGAGCCCCTATGTGGAGTTCGACCGGAGTCAGTGGCGCGCGCTACGCATGTCGACGCCGCAGCCGCTCACCGAAGAAGAAGTCGTCGGCTTGCGCGGTCTGGGCGAGCAGATTGACCTGCTCGAGGTCGAGGAGGTCTATCTGCCGCTGGCCCGGCTTCTGCACCTGCAAGTCGCCGCCCGGCAAGGGTTGTTCGCTGCCACCGCTGAGTTCCTCGGCGAACCACAGCAAAACCCCGATCGGCCGGTGCCGTTCATCATCGGGGTAGCCGGCAGCGTGGCGGTCGGTAAGTCGACGACGGCCCGCGTGCTGCAGGCGCTGTTGGCCCGCTGGGATCACCACCCGCGGGTCGACCTGGTGACCACCGATGGATTCCTTTACCCGAACGCCGAGTTGAACCGCCGAAACCTGATGCACCGCAAGGGTTTTCCGGAGAGCTATGACCGACGGGCACTGATGCGATTCGTTACCTCGGTGAAGTCCGGCTCGGACCACGCCTGCGCCCCGGTCTACTCGCATCTGCACTACGACCGGGTGCCGGACGCCAAGCAGGTGGTCCGCCACCCCGACATCCTGATCCTCGAGGGCCTCAACGTGCTGCAGACCGGGCCCACCCTGATGGTGTCGGACCTGTTCGACTTCTCGCTGTATGTGGACGCGCGGATCGAAGACATTGAGCAGTGGTACGTCTCCCGGTTTCTGGCGATGCGCTCGACCGCGTTCGCCGACCCGGCCTCGCACTTCCATCACTACGCGGGTCTGACCGATCAGCAAGCGGTGGTCGCAGCCCGCGACATCTGGCGTTCGATCAACCGGCCGAACCTGATCGAGAACATCCTGCCGACTCGGCCCAGGGCCACCCTGGTGCTGCGCAAAGACGCCGACCATTCGATTAACCGGCTGCGGCTGCGCAAGCTCTAGCCGTACAGCGCCTCTGCCGCAATTAATTCTGATTTGCGACTCCTCGCGCGGCTAGTATGCCC
>DASZKQ010000201.1:0-3398 GCA_035552835.1 Mycobacterium sp.
GCGGGTTAGCGTTCGGCGGCGCGGGCCGCGATGGGGTCGGTGACGGCACCGACGGTCTGGCTTTCGGCAGCGACGGTTCGGTTGCTCCGGCGCCCGGGGAGGCCACCGGCTTGCCGTGGATCAGGGAGCTGCATCCGCTCATCAACGCGGCGCTCATCAGCAGGCCCGCCAGCAGCCGGCCGCTGACCCTTGCGGTCTTTGCACTCTCCCAAAACATCTCAGAGACCAGCCTACGCACGAAGTGACGCAAGTGACTGCAGTGACGCGCCCGCAGTGCCGGGCTAGCCGACCATCGCGGCGTAACCATCGGCCAAGCCGCGCAACTGGCCGGCGCCGTCGCCGGTGAACGACGCGCCGTGCATCAGCGCCAGCGTGGTCGGCGTCAGCTGCGCCAACTGCTCTAACGTGGGCCTTAGATTGGTGGTCAGGCCGGTGGCATGGAACAGCGACTCGGCTTCCAATGCCGGTGCCACGCAATCGGATTCGGTCAATGCGGGGCATTGGCCGGTGTGCGTGAGCAGGTCGCCGGCCAGCAACGTCGATGTAGCCTCGTCGAACCACAGCCCGCTTTCCCAGTTGTGCGGCACATGCGGGGTGGCGATGAACCGCAGCCGGTGCCCGCCGATATCGTGCGTGTCGCCAGGTTCGGCGCCCACTGACACCGGTGGCCGGTCGCACATATCGTTGAGCGAAAGCATGCAGGCCAGCGGGCTGTGGATGACTTGGGCGTGCGGCGCGGCGGCCAGCAGCATGTTCATCGCGCCGCACTCGTCGGCCTCGAGATGAGCGAACGAGATCCAGCGCAACTGCTCCACCGGGATCACCTTGGCGATGGCCGCCGAAACCAGCGGGAAAAGTTGGCGCATGCCGCAGTGGAACAGAAATGGTTCGTCGCCGGTGAGCAGAAACTGGTTGAAGGTGAACCCATGTTCGGTGATGCTTGGCACCCAGGTGGAGAACCGGAAGATATCCGGCGCGATCTCGTCGACGTTGGTTTGCAACCCAGTGTCCATACCTAAGTTCTACATCTGCGCCCAGACGATTTTGTTCTGCAGGTAGGTCTCTATGCCGGCTTTGCCGGATTCGTAGCCCCAGCCGGATTGCTTGTACCCGCCGAACGGCATCGAGTGGTCGAACTGCATCTGACAGTTCAGCCCGACGGTTCCGGCCTTGAGCCGCTTGGCCAATCGGTGTGCCCGGCCAAGATCCTTGGTCCAAGCGGTGGCGGCCAGCCCGGGGTGTCCTCGCACGATCAGAAGTCGGACTTGGATCGTCAGGTCGCTCGCCTTACGGGCTGGGCCGCTGAGGCGGGCGGGACGGTGGTGCGGGGTGGAGGTCGAGGTCGGGTCCGGGATGAACGGGTCGCGGGCGAAGGTAGGGCGGCTGTTGGCGGACCCGCGCGTGACGGCGGTTGTGGTCGAGCACCGCGACCGGCTCGGGCGGATGAACACTGAACTGGTCGAGTCCGCGCTCGCCGCGCACGGCCGCCGGTTAGTGGTGCTCGACGACGGCGAGGTTGGCGACGATCTGGTGCGGGACATGGTGGAGGTGCTGACCTGGTTCTGCGCCCGGCTGTATGGGCGCCGTTGGGTGCGCAACCGTGCGTTGAAGGCGGGTCGGCTGCGCGAAGCGCGACATCGGCCCCAAGGCGGTTGTAGCCGCCAGGACTGTCGGAGGTGTCGGTAAGGATGGCCGGTGATGACAGCCAGGAGCAGGCCGGTCGTGAGCCAGTTGCGTGAGATCGCTGCACCGTTCGTCGCGGACCCGGCGACGGGCGTGTGCATCCGCGCCCGACTGAAAGATGACATGTGATGGGGACCCCCTCAGCTCAGACGCTCGTTGAATGTGCGTCAGATGTGTTTCGGGAGCTTGAGGAGGTCCCACTGATGACGATGGTAGGCGGTTTCGACGTGCATCGGCAGCAGATCACGTTCGACTATGTCGACGATGACGGGTTGGTGCATTGGGGTCAGATTCGTCCGGCGACCCGCAAGATGTTGAGGTGCTGGCTGGGTGAGCATTGCCCGGATGGGGACGCGGAGTTCGCGTTGGAGGGCTGCACCGGGTGGCGGTATGTCGGCGAGGAGTTGGCGGCCGCGGGATGGGGTGTACACCTAGGGGATCCGGCCGAGATCGCGGCGTTGCGGGGGCCCAAGAAGCGGGCCAAGACCGACCGCGCCGATGCCAAGCTGCTACGCACCCTGCTGCTGGAGGGTCGCTTCCCGGAGTCGTGGATCCCGCCGGCGCATGTGGTCGAGATCCGCAATCTCGGTCGGTTGTACTGCACTCTGATGGATCAGCGGCGCGCCTGGCAGCAGCGCATTCATGCCCAGTTGTTCCACCAGGGCTGCCCACCGATTCGGGCGTTGTTGTCGGCGGCGGGCCGTGACGCGCTCGCGGAGGCTGACCTGTCACCGGCCGGGCGGCAGTACGTTGATACGGCGCTGCGGCGCATTGACACGCTCAGCGCCGAGATTGAGCCACTGCGAACACAATTGACCGGTTTCGCCAAGCGCCAGGCGGGGTGTCGGGCGTTGCAGTGCCAGTACGGGATCGGCTGGTTGTGCGCGGCGATCATGTGGGCCGAGATCGGTGATGCGCGTCGATTCACCAGTTCGGATCAGCTGGTGCGCTACGCCGGGCTCGATGTCACCGTGTACTCCTCGGACACCAAACGTGCACCGGGGCACCTGTCGCGCCAAGGCTCACCCGAGCTGCGGTGGGCGGCTTATGAGGCGGCCAAGTGCGCGGCGCGCCGCGGGTCCCCCGACTACGGCTACTACCACAAGCTGGCGGCCAAGCGCGACGGCCACAACGGCAAGAACCCCACCTTGGCCGTCGAGCGCAAGATCCTGCGCCGCTGCTATCACAGCCTGCGCGAGCTCGGCGACCCCGCCTTGGCCGCGCCCGTTGCCGAACGTACGGAGGTGGTCGCCTAACCATGCGTTGCGCTCGTGCCCTGCCCATACATCCGCTGATGCCCGCGGTCGGCTCCCTGCAGAGTCCTGTCGCCACCCCGCTATCGGGTGGACTTCCCGGAAAGAATGAGCGGCCGCGCCCCCCGCACGTCGGGCACCCCATCAATCATCATGTCGCCGGACCCCTGTCCGTGGACCCAGATAAGGCTGGGCGCCGGCACGCGCAACGTAAACACCCTGCTGTTCACGGGAGGCTGCAGATGGCTTGAACCACAACGTCATTGCCTCGTTCACCCGACCGGAGTATTCGGCCGATCACCATCGGCCTCAAGGTCGTTCGTCCTCGCTGCGCTGCGGGCGCTCCACCTTGACCCCCACGGTGATCCGCCGAACGGGCATCGGACGAGGACGAGGCCAAACCACAAAAAACGACCAACGGATCCCAGCCTTTACGGGGGTCCCCAACACAGATAAGGACTC
>DASZKQ010000202.1:0-1793 GCA_035552835.1 Mycobacterium sp.
CGGCATGCCCGCCAAACAGGCACAGCGGCTGGGCGTCCCCGTCGACCCAGGCCACGTACCTACCGACGCTGAGACGTACGCCCCCAAACCACTACCCGGCGTCGTCCTCGGCAGAACCGGCACCATCGGCGAGGCCGCCGATGCCGTGTTCTGGCTGTGCTCACCACTGTCGAATTACGTTACCGGCCAAATGATCCCAGTAAACGGCGGCGCCCACGGCGGCATGAGCTGACCGCGCGCCCGCGCAGGTGAAACTCGTCCACCATGAAACGACCCAGCAGCGGCCCTATCTAGACTCCGCCTGCTGCTCTTAGATCGAGTCCCCAACGACGGCCCAGAAATTTTAGCGAACACCGAGCGCAATCCGGCAACCGACAGCTCGGCACAGACGTTGTCACAAGTTGTCATCCCTGAAGGGGCGGGGTGTTGTCAAGGGGGTGTTTTGAGCTGTTTCGACCTCGGTGTGGACAGCGCTGAACCGACCCCGGTGTCAAGGTGGAGCGCCCGCAGCGCAGCGAGGACGAACGACCTTGATGACGGGGCCGAGAGGTTCAGCGCATGCTCGGTCGGAGTCGAAATCGATGAGTATCGGCTGGCTATGTGGTTGTGGTGCAACGTCTCCACAGTGATGCGTGTGGGTTGGGGGCGGGGCCGAAACCTCGGCCGCCGGTCATCCCTTCGCCCCGCAAGGGGCATGGAGCGGTGCGCGTGCAACACGCGGGGTCAATCAAAACGGCGACCACGCCGAGATCCGGGGGTCAGACAATTGAGCGGCCGCGCGCGTGCTGCGTCCGAGATGCTCACGCCGCCACCGGACGGTGGGCTACGGCGCGGATGTGTCCGTCGCGTAGCCCGTAGTAGACCAGCGTGAGCAGCTTGCGGGCCGCGGCAATCTTGGCGATGTTCTTACCGCGGCGGGCCTCGATCCGTTTGCGATCGAGGGCGATCTTGGTGGTGTCCGGCTGGCGCTGAATGGCTTCTACGACCGCCCACCGCACGAGCTTGCTGCCTTGTTTGGTGATGTGCCCGCGACGAACGACGGTGTCCGATTCGCGGTGTGTGGGGGTCAAACCGGCCCACGAACATAGCTGCGCGGGGCCGGCGAACCGGTGCACGTCACCGATCTCGGCGACGAACACCGCCGCCAGCACCGGCCCGACGCCGGGCAACTGCTGGATCACTTGATAGCCACGGTGGACGCTCAGCCGCTCGGCGATCATCGCGGCGAAGCGCGCCTCGTGGCCGTCGAGGATGTTGATGAGTTCCAGCAGCGAGCTGATTCGTTGGGCGTAGGCAGGGCCCAGTGGCACCTTCGCCAGCCGTTGCCGGCCGGTGACGCCGAACAAATCCGACACCGCGATCAATACGCCGGCCTTGGCCAGCACGGCATGCACCTGGGCCTTCAGGCCCGTGCGCAGCGCGACCAGCTTGGCCCGGTAGCGCACCAACTCCCGCAATTCGCGGGTCTCCGGTGGAGCGATCCATGCCTCGGGCAGCCGGCCCATCCGCAACAGGTCCGCCAGATCACCGGCGTCGCGTACGTCGTTCTTCACCCGCCGGTAACGGAATCCCTTGACGCCCAACGGATGCGCCAAATGCACATGCGCGCCCGCGGCTTGCAGCACGTCGACGGCCCAATACCAGCCGTAGGTAGCTTCGAGCACCACCTCGGGGTCCCGTCCGGCCTGCTCGAGCTGCAGTCCCAACGCGACCGGATCGTTGACGATCCGCACCGCCGACAGCTGCTCGCCGGATTCGGACTGGCGCACGATCACCGACCGCTGCCGATGCAG
>DASZKQ010000203.1:0-5733 GCA_035552835.1 Mycobacterium sp.
GGTCACCAAGACCGCGCGCTACCGGCAAATGCTTGCCGACTACCAACTGCTGGCGCGCGAGCAGCTGATCTGCGGCACCCAGGTGCATGTCGGCGTCGACGACCGCGACGAGGCCGTCGCGGTCGCCCACCGGGTGGCCGCATATCTGCCCACCTTGCTCGCACTGTCGGCCAGCTCGCCGTTCGCGTCCGACGGCTCAGACACCGGCTATTCGAGTATGCGCACGCTGGTCTGGCAGCGCTGGCCGACGACGGGCCTGGCCGCCCCGGTGCAATCGGCCGAAGAATACGACGCGCTGGTCAAGGCCCTGGTGGCCAGCGGCGTCATCACCGACGCCGGGATGGTCTACTTCGACGTCCGACCGTCAAACTCGGCGCCGACGTTGGAGCTGCGGTTGTGCGACAGCTGCCCGTCGGTCGACACTATCGTGCTGATCGCCGGGCTGTTCCGGGCGCTGGTCGAGCGCGAGGTCGACGCCACGCGGGCCGGCACCCCTGCGACGATCCTGTCCCCGGCACTGGGCCGGGCCGCGCTGTGGCGAGCCGCCCGGTCTGGGTTGGAGGGCGACCTCGTCGACGTCAGCGCTCCGGCTAGCAGGCCGGCCTCCGTCGTGGTCACCGAGCTGGTCGGGTCGCTGCGCCCGCAACTGGAGCACAGCGGGGACTGGGACATCGTCAGCGGGTTGACCCGACAGGTACTGACCGCGGGTACGTCGTCGGCCCGGCAACGGCGGGCGCTACGCCGCCGCGGACGCCTCACCGACGTGGTCGATCAGCTGATCGCCGAGACTGCCGGCCGCTGGCCCAGCACCGCGATGGCCGTCGGCGGCGACCCGACCCTGCTGTTCGGCTACCACCCCGGCAGTGACCCGGCGGTTCGCGTCGCCCGTGGCAACGTCGACGTCAGCTATGACGAAGCCGTCGACACCGACGGTTACCCGCGGCAGCGCTATCGGACGGTCCTGGACACCATTGCCCGCCTCGGGGTGGCGCAGCTGCGGTTTCGGGAAGGATGCATCGAGCAGGAGCAGCGCGCCGACAACATCACCTTCCGCGTCACCGGCCAGAACCGCGCCCAGCTGTTCCCGGTCGACCTGATTCCGCGCATGGTGGCCGCGGACGAGTGGGCGCAGCTGTCCGTGGGCCTGGGTCAGCGGGCCCGGGCGCTGGACGCATTCCTCCGCGACATCTATTCCGAGCAGGCGATCGTCGCCGACGGCATCATCGGTGTGCAGGCCCTCGACCGGGCACCCGGCTTCCGATCGACGGGCCGGTTGGCCGTCGACACGGTGCGCGCGCACATCAGCGGCACCGACATCGTCTGCGACCGGGCCGGCCACTGGATGGTGCTCGAAGACAACCTGCGGGTGCCGTCGGGCATCGCGTACGCGATCGTCAACCACCGGCTGCTGAGCAAGCACGTCCCCGAGCCGCAACCCCTCGCCGCGATCCAGGACGTCGACCGGGCGCCGCAGATGCTGCTTGAAACGCTGCGTGCAGCGGCGCCGCCGGATGCCCCTGACGACCCCGTGATCGTGCTGCTGTCCGCCGGCTGGGAAGACTCGGCCTGGTTCGAGCACACCTTCCTGGCCGACGAAATGGGCGTCGCGCTGGTGCAGCCCACGGACCTGTCGGTGCGCGATGGAAAGCTGGTGCGCCACATCGGTTCCGACGTCCGACGCATCGACGTCGCCTACGTGCGGATGGACGAGGACATGCTGCTGTCTTCTACCGGATACGACGGCGCTCCGCTGCGGCCGGGGCTGCTCGGCGCGATCGCCGACGGCAATCTCACCATTGCCAATGCGCTCGCCAACGGAGTGGCCGACGACAAAGCGATCTACGCATATGTGCCGGCCATGATCGAGTACTACCTCGGCGAAAAACCGAAGCTGGCTCAGGTTCCGACGTGGATCTGCGCCGAGCGTGAGCAGCGCGACTTCGTACTGGCCAACCTCGCCGATATGGTCGTCAAACCCATCGACGGGTTAGGCGGAACAGGAGTGTTGATCGGCCCGGACGCCTCCGATGCCGCGCTGCAGGCGCGCCGACGTGAGCTGGAAACACAACCGGAGCGGTTCATCGCCCAGGAGTTGGTCGCCCTGTCTACTCACCCCACCTTCGACGGTGAAGGGATTTACCCACATCACGTTGACCTGCGCGCATTCGTCCATCTCAGGGCAGGTGCGGGCGGTTCGGTGTCGGCGCATGTCATACCTGCGGCGTTGACCCGGGTAGCGAGCCGGGGGTCGCGGATCGTCAACTCGTCTTTCGGTGGGGGCAGTAAGGACACCTGGATTCTCGCCGCGCCAAGAACAGGTGAAGGTTGTAAGGCAGACTCCACTTAGACTGAAGAGGAGACATGTGCGGTATCTGCGGTGAGATCCGCTTCGACGGGCAAGCGGCCGATATCGGCGCGGTAGCCCGGATGACCGGTTCGATGACGTCGCGCGGACCGGACGCCGACGGCGTGGTCGCGCACGGGCCGGTGGCGTTCGGCCATCGGCGGCTGGCGATCATCGACCTCTCCGCGCACGGCGCCCAGCCGATGGTCGATAGCGATCTCGGGCTGACCCTGGTGTTCAACGGCTGCATCTACAACTACAAGGAGCTACGCAAAGAGCTTCAGGCCGACGGCTATCGCTTCTTCTCGACCGCTGATAGCGAGGTGGTGATCAAGGCTTTTCACAAATGGGGGACGCGTTGCGTCGATCGCTTCAAGGGCATGTTCGTGTTCGTCATCGCCGAACGTGACACCGGGGTGGTCACCATGGCGCGGGACCGGTTGGGCATCAAGCCGCTGTATCTGGCATCCTCGCCGGGCCGACTGCGATTCGCATCGACGGTACGTGCACTGCTCAAATCCGGCGGCGTGGACACACATCTGGATCGGCAGGCGCTGCACCACTACATGACGTTCCACTCGGTGGTACCGGCGCCGCGCACCGTTTACCGCGGCGTGCGCAAGCTCCCCCCGGCAACGGTCCGAGTGATCCAGCCCGACGGCTCGCACACCGACACCGTGTACTGGGACCCCGACTTTCGTCGGGACCCGGACAAGGCGTCGTGGTCGGCCGGCGACTGGCAGGCCGCGCTAATGGACGCGTTGCGTGCCGGCGTGAAACGCCGGATGGTCGCCGACGTGCCGGTCGGTGTGTTGCTGTCCGGCGGCATCGACTCCTCGGTGGTGGTGGCGCTGCTGGCCGAGCAGGGTCAGCATGGGCTGGCCACGTTCAGCATCGGCTTCGACGCTGCCGAAGGCGAATCCGGCGACGAGTACTTCTATTCCGACCTGGTGGCCAAGACCTTCGACACCGACCACCACAAGATCCACATCGACTCCTCGTTGCTGATCCCTGCGGTGCCGAAAACCATTGAGGCGATGAATGAACCAATGGTCAGCCACGACTGCGTGGCTTTCTACCTGCTGTCGGAGCAAGTCAGTAAATCGGTAAAGGTGGTGCAGTCCGGGCAAGGGGCCGACGAAATTTTGGCGGGCTACTTCTGGTACCCGCCGTTGGCCAACATTGCCCGCGAACAGACCACCGAGGCATACGCCAAGGTGTTCTTCGACCGTGACCACGACGATGTGCTGTCTATCTTCGCCCCCGAGTACAGGATTGGCGACGACGTGAGCCACGAGTTCGCAACCGCACATCAGGAGGCGCCGGGCGCCGACACCGCGGTGGACGCGGCGCTGCGCCTGGATACTCAGGTCATGTTGGTCGACGATCCGGTCAAGCGCGTCGACTCGATGACGATGGCGTGGGGTTTGGAGGCGCGGGTGCCGTTCCTCGACCACGACTTCGTCGAGCTGGCGGCCACCTGCCCGCCCGAGCTGAAGCTGGCCTCGAGTGGTAAAGGCGTGCTGAAGGATGCGTCGCGAGCGCTGCTACCGTCCGAAATCATCGACCGGACAAAGGGCCACTTCCCGGTGCCGAGCATCCGCCATCTGCACGGCGAGCTGCTCGACATGGTGCGTGACGCGGTGACCAACGATGCCGCCCGCAGTCGCGGGCTGTATCGCGCCGAGAGCGTCAAGGCGCTGCTGGCCGCGCCGAACGAGACACGGACCCGGCTGGACGCGAACACGCTCTGGCAACTGGGAGTGCTCGAGATGTGGCTGCAGAGCATGGAGGGATGATCCGATGGGACAGCAGGTGCGCGCACTTTACGGCGCATCGCTGTCCCCGGACGCCACCGCGTTCGCCCATCTCGTCGACGACGGCGGCTATCCACGTGCGGTGCAACGCTTTCTGCGCGGCCGGCGTGCCAGCTCGTCACGCGATGTCGAGCTGCCGGTGGAGGGCCCGGTCTCTCGTGTCATCCATTCCGCCGACGGTCAGTGGCTGGCCTGCGAGGTGGCACCCGACGGGGGCACCCGCAGTCAGATCTGGGTCGTCACTACAGATCCCGACGATCGAATGGCCCGGCGCATCGATCGCGAGGAAGCCGGGACCGCCGAGCTGATCGCGTGGGACGGCGTCCGGGTGGCGGCCGTCCTGACCGGTGAGGACGGGATAGGCCGGTCCTGCCTGATCGATCCGGCGGACGGGCAGTGCACCGTGCTGGACAGCCGATCCGGCGGTCGGCTGGTCGATGCGTGGGCCGGGGCGTCGCTGATCCGGGTCGGGCCGCGCGGCTACCGGGAGCTGATCATGCTGCACGGCCAAACCGAAATTACTTTGCTGCCATCCGATCCGGGTTCGACGACGGCCGACGGGGTGATCCTCGACGACCACCATCCGCGTCGTCTCCGCTACGGCCCGGATGGCGATCAGATCAAGCTGTATCACCCAGCCAAGAAATACGGAGTGAACCGGAGCCGCTCGGGCACGCGAGGCAACCGCTTCGGCCGCGGATACGTGCGGGCACTGATCCGCAGCGAAAATGGCTGCGAGCACGCAAGGCTGCTCGAGGTGACGGCCACGCAGGACGGCGTCAGCTACTTCGTGGTAGCCGAGCGCCCGGGTTGTGACCTCGATGAGTTCGTGGTCAGTGACGACCTGTCGACGGTCGCATTGTTATGGAACATGCAGGGCCGCAGCGAATTACAGATGCTCCAGTACATCGACTACACGTTGGACGAGCCGATCCCGTTGCCGGGCATGGTGGCAAGCGAGTTGTCCATCAGCGCGGGTGGCTCGATGGTCGCGATGACCGTCGAGGGACCGTCATTGCCGCGAACCGTCGAGCTGGTCGATCCGCGCTCGCGACAATGGGAACCGATCGACCGCGAACCCAGCCGCGGCCCGATCCTCCCCGCTTCCTCCGCTGGCACCCGCCCGGAGACGATCACCGCGCGTGACGGGCTGAAGCTGAACGCATGGTTGTACCGGCCCACCGAGACCGCAACTAAGGGCGCGGTGATCTACCTGCACGGTGGGCCCGAAGGCCAGGCCCGGCCCGATTACAGCGAGATTTTTCCTCAGCTGGTCAACGACGGGATCACCGTGTTGACGCCGAATGTCCGCGGCTCGGGCGGCTTCGGCCGGACATTCGGCCACGCCGACGATAAGGAAAACCGGTACGCGGCTATCGACGACGTCGCCGACTGTGTGCGTTTCCTCATCGACAACGAGTTGGCCGACCCACAGCGCATAGCCTGCGCGGGCTGGTCGTACGGCGGCTATCTGACGATGGCGGCGATGACGTTTCACCCGTCGTTGTTCGCGGCGGGTATCACCGTCTGCGGGATGAGCGACCTCACCACGTTCTATCGCAACACCGAGCA
>DASZKQ010000204.1:0-8917 GCA_035552835.1 Mycobacterium sp.
AACAACACTGCTTTAACAAGCACCAACAAGTCCAGGAGGACACAGAAGTGGCGAAGGCGAAGTTCGAGCGGACGAAGCCGCACGTCAACATCGGGACCATCGGTCACGTTGACCACGGCAAGACCACGTTGACCGCGGCTATCACCAAGGTCCTGCACGATAAGTACCCGAATTTGAACGAGCCGCGTGCATTCGACCAGATCGACAACGCGCCCGAGGAGCGTCAGCGCGGTATCACGATCAACATCTCCCACGTGGAGTACCAGACCGAGAAGCGTCACTACGCGCACGTCGACGCCCCCGGCCACGCCGACTACATCAAGAACATGATCACCGGCGCCGCCCAGATGGACGGCGCGATCCTGGTGGTCGCCGCCACCGACGGCCCGATGCCGCAGACCCGCGAGCACGTGCTGCTGGCCCGCCAGGTCGGGGTGCCCTACATCCTGGTGGCGCTGAACAAGGCCGACATGGTCGACGACGAGGAGCTGCTCGAGCTCGTCGAGCTGGAGGTCCGTGAACTGCTGGCCGCCCAGGAGTTCGACGAAGACGCTCCGGTGATCAAGGTATCGGCACTCAAGGCGCTCGAGGGCGACCCGAAGTGGGTCGAGGGCATCGTGGAGCTGATGGACGCGGTCGACGAGTCGATTCCGGACCCGGTCCGCGACACCGAAAAGCCGTTCCTGATGCCCGTCGAGGATGTCTTCACGATCACCGGCCGCGGCACCGTGGTCACCGGCCGTGTCGAGCGCGGTGTGATCAACGTCAACGAGGAAGTCGAGATCGTCGGTATCAAGCCGGCCAGCACCAAGACCACCGTCACCGGCGTGGAGATGTTCCGCAAGCTCCTCGACCAGGGCCAGGCCGGCGACAACGTCGGGTTGCTGCTGCGCGGTATCAAGCGTGAAGACGTCGAGCGCGGCCAAGTTGTGGTCAAGCCCGGCACCACCACGCCGCACACAGATTTCGAGGGCAGCGTCTACATTCTGTCCAAGGACGAGGGCGGCCGGCACACCCCGTTCTTCAACAACTACCGTCCGCAGTTCTACTTCCGCACCACCGACGTCACCGGTGTGGTGACGCTGCCGGAGGGCACCGAGATGGTGATGCCCGGTGACAACACCGACATCACGGTGAAGCTGATCCAGCCCGTCGCCATGGACGAGGGTCTGCGCTTCGCGATCCGCGAGGGTGGCCGTACCGTCGGCGCCGGCCGGGTCACCAAGATCGTCAAGTAGTTTCGACAGCAAAGCGGCGCTCACCGAAAGGTGGGCGCCGTTTTGCCTGCAGCGATAGGCTCACCTGCGTCATCGTTCGGCAGACGACGGGAGCATCCCATGCTGGCGCGCTATATCAAAGCCCAGATCATCGTCCTGGTGTGTGGAGGTTTGGTCGGCCCGATCTTTCTCATCACGTACTTCGTGCTGCCCAACATGCTCGGTTCTTTCGGCAGCGATGTGGGCTCGATGGCGCAGCAGTCCACTGTGTGGATGCTCTGGCTCGGACTGCTGATCACGGTCGCCGACGTGCTGGTCGCGTTGTGGCTGGCCAACCGTGGCGCACAGTCCTCGGCCAAAAGCGCTGCTCTTCATCAGACCGGGGTGCTGACGATGGCGCAGATCACGGGTCTGGGTGAAACCGGAATGCGTATCAACGAGCGACCGGTGGTCAACTTGGACCTGCACATCAGCGGACCCGGCTTCGAGTTCGACAGCCGTAAACGGGTCACCGTCGACATCACCAAGCAGGCCATCGTCACGGCGCGCAAGCTCGTCGTGTGGGTAGACCCGAACACGCGTGACTTCGAGATCGATTGGCAGGCAAGCGCATTGATCTGCGGTGTGGTTCCCGCGCAATTCCAGATCGCAGAGGATAACCAGACCTACGACCTGAGCGGGCAGGCCGGTCCGCTGATGGAAATCATGCAGATTTACAAAGCCAACAACCTGCCGTTCGGTGGCTCGGTCGACATACGCTCCTATCCGGTAGTGCGCCAACAGGTCTTGGCGGTGGTCCGGCGAGCCGCCGCTCAGCAGCAGCCGGCGGCGGCCGGGGTGGGTGCCGCAGCACCGGCGGCGGCACCACCGCAGGCACCTGTTGCGCAGCGACTGCAGGATCTAGAGGCGTTGCACGAATCCGGCGTGGTGAGCGACGAGGAATACGCCAGCAAGCGCACACAGATCATCGCCGACATCTGACCCTAGGCGATTAGAACACGTTTCAGTTTCGCTGCTAGCCTGATCGACAGTCGGCGAAAGGGGCTGTCGTGTCTGGTGGGTCCGGTCCGTCTAGGACCCTGCAAGGGCGGGTGGCATTCATTACCGGTGCCGCGCGCGGCCAGGGGCGGGCACATGCGATCCGGCTGGCGCGCGAGGGTGCCGACATCATCGCCTCCGACATCTGCGCGCCGGTATCCGACAGCATCAGCTACCCGGCTGCCACGCCGGAAGATCTCGCCGAGACCGTCCGCGCGGTGGAAGCCGAAGGGCACAAGGTGCTGGCCCGTGAGGTCGACATTCGCGACGATGCCGCATTGCGGCAGCTGGTGAGCGACGGCGTCGAGCAGTTCGGCCGGCTTGACATTCTGGTCGCCAACGCGGGCGTGCTCAGCTGGGGACGGATCTGGGAGCTCACCGACGAGCAGTGGGACACCGTCATCGGGGTCAACCTGTCGGGCACCTGGCGCACCCTACGAGCGGTGATTCCGGCGGTGATCGAGGCCGGTAATGGCGGCTCTATCGTCGTGGTCAGTTCGTCGGCCGGACTGAAGGCCACCCCGGGCAACGGCCACTACTCGGCGTCCAAGCACGGCCTGGTCGCGCTGACCAACGCGCTGGCGATTGAGTTAAGCGAGTTCGGCATCCGGGTCAACTCCATCCACCCCTACTCGGTCGATACGCCGATGATCGAGCCGGAGTTGATGATGCAGGTGTTCGCCGAGCATCCGCATTACGTGCACAGCTTTGGGCCAATGCTGCTACAGCCCAACGGCTTTATGGCAGCTGCCGAGGTTTCCGATGTGGTGGCATGGCTCGCCGGTGATGGCTCCGGAACTTTGACGGGAGCCCAGATCCCGGTCGACAAGGGCGTGTTGAAGTACTAGGACTTTCCCGGCTCGGCGCGCGCCCCAGTAGCCATAAACGGTCGTTCCGAGATTAAACGTAAGCCGACATTCATCATGACTTCACATGCTGCCTTACTCTATCTTCAAGGTTGAGAACGTATCTTGGGCGGCATGCGGACCGCCTATCATTCGGAACTCGCCAGGTTAACCGGGCAGCTCGGGGAGATGTGCGGCCTGGCCGGGGTTGCCATGGAACACGCTACCCAGGCCCTACTGCACGCGGATCTGGTGCTGGCCGAACAGGTCCTTACCGCCCACGACAAAATCGCGGCGATGAGCACCGCTGTCGAGGAGAACGCGTTCGCACTGCTGGCTCCCCTGCACACCCCGGTTGCCGGTGACCTGCGGGCTATCGTCAGCGCCCTCCAGATGGTTGTCGACATCGACCGGATGGCCGCGCTGGCCCTACACGTCGCGGAGATCACCCGCTGGCGTCATCCTCAGCACGCATTACCTGACGAAGTCAACGGGTATTTCGCCGAAATGGGCGAAATCGCAGTCAAATTAGGCAACAACGCGCAAGAGGTGCTGTTGACCCGCGACCCAAGGAAGGCCGCCCGCATCCGCAGAGACGACGACGCGATGGATGACCTGCACCGCCACCTGTTCACCGTGCTGATGGATCGCGAATGGAAGCACGGTGTAGGCACCGCCGTCGACGTCACGTTGCTTGGCCGGTATTACGAGCGCTTCGCCGACCATGCCGTCCTACTGGCGCGCCGGGTCATTTTCCAGACGACCGGTAGGTTCTCCGACGGCTCGACGATGCCGGCGTAAGGGGGACCGAGTTTTTCAACTCGCCATTTCGGCCAGCGTGTCGGCGAGTCGGTCGACGGCCCAGTCGATTTCCGGGGCGGTAATCACCAGCGGGGGAGCGACGCGCAACGTTGATCCGTGCGTGTCTTTGACCAGGACACCGCGCTGGGCCAGTCGCAGGCTGAGCTGCTTCGCGCTGCCGAGTGCCGGATCGATGTCGACGCCGGCCCACAATCCTCGGCCGCGCACCGCAAGCACGCCATGACCGATCAACGTTCGTAGTCGCCCGTGCAGGCGCGCGCCGAGGTGTGCTGCGCGGTCCTGGAATTCACCGCGAGCCAGCATCGACACCACGGTGCTGCCGATCGCCGCCGCGAATGGGTTCCCGCCGAACGTCGAACCGTGTTCACCGGGATGCAGCACGTCCAGCACGTCGCGATCGGCCACCACCGCCGACAACGGCACCACCCCACCGCCCAGCGCTTTGCCGAGCAGGTAGATATCGGGTACCACGTCCCAGTGGTCACAGGCGAAGGTGCGGCCGGTGCGGGCCAGACCCGATTGGATCTCATCGGCGATCATCAAAACGTCGTGCGCACAACAGAGTTCCCGAACGGCGGGCAGATAGTCGTCCGGCGGCACGATGACGCCGGCCTCACCTTGAATCGGTTCTAGCAGCACTGCGACGGTGTGCTCGTCAATCGCATCGGCCAGTGCCTCGGCGTCACCGAATGGCACCGTGCGGAAGCCGGGTGTGAACGGCCCGAAGCCGCAGCGGGCCGTCTGGTCAGACGAAAAGCTGACGATGCTGATGGTCCGGCCGTGAAAGTTGTTGTCGGCCACCACAATGTTCGCATGGCCGGCCGGGACGCCCTTGTCGTCGGTGCCCCATTTGCGGGCGATCTTGAGAGCGCTCTCGACCGCTTCTGCGCCGCTGTTCATCGGCAAAACCATGTCCTTGTCGCACAGCGTCGCCAATGCCGCACAGAACCGGCCCAGCGCCTCAGCGTGAAATGCCCGGCTGACCAGGGTGACGAGATCGAGCTGGGCATGTGCGGTTGCAGTGATTTCGGGGTTGCGATGCCCGAAATTCACTGCGGAATATGCGGCCAGGCAATCCAGGTAGCGGCGACCCTCGACATCGGTGATCCATGCTCCCTCGGCGGTGGCAGCGACCACCGGCAGCGGCGAATAGTTGTGTGCCGCGTGGCGCTCGTCGAGGGCAATCGCCGATGCGGTGAGTGCGCCGGGGCTAGTGGTCACGGTGTCCAGCACGGTCACGAATACACCTCCAGTGTGCAGCATTTGACAGATCCGCCGCCCTTGAGCAGCTCGGACATCTCTACGCCGATCGGCTCGAAACCGGCCCGGCCCAACTGCTCGGCGAATCCGACTGCGGCCGCCGGGTGCACCACGTGGCGGCCATCCGATACAGCGTTTAGACCGAACGCGTAGGCGTCGGCACTCTCCACCACGAGAGCGTTGGAAAATAGCGTTTCCAACTGCGCGCGTGCACATTCGGTAAAGGCCGGCGGGTAGTAGGCGATGGTGGTTTCGTCGAGCACGCTGAGCGCGGTGTCGAGGTGGTAGAAGCGCGGATCGACCAACTGCAAGGTGATGACCGGCCGATCGAAGATCGTAGCGATCTCGGTGTGCGCCCGTGGATCGGTGCGAAAACCGGTACCCGCCAGAATCATTTCGCCCACCGGCAGCAGGTCGCCCTGACCCTCGTTGACGTGCTGAGTCTGCACCGGGGTGTATCCATGTGACCGCATCCAGTCCCCGTAGGCAGTGGACTCTTGTTGGCGCTGAGGGTATTTGAACCGGGCCACTACCGCCGCACCGTTGAGTATCAGCCCCCCGTTGGCGGCGTAGACCATGTCCGGTAGGCCGGGAACGGGTGCGACGAGGTCGACTTTGTGCCCCAGCCGAAGGTAGGTGTCGCGAAGGTGTTTCCACTGCGCGACCGCCACCGTGACGTCGACAGGGGTGTCGGTGTCCATCCACGGATTGATCGCATAGTCGACGGCGAAAAACTGCGGAGGCGTCATGACGTAATGCCGAATCCGCGCCCTGCGTTCGGTCATTTTGGCGGCAGCTCGCGCCGGGACTCCCGCCGCAGCGTCCGCGAAGATCGTCATAAATCAACGGTATGGGACGGCTTTGGCGCAATCAAACACCGATTGTTGCTTATAGAACCCTGTTTTATTGCGCGGAATGGTGTATTGCGGCAGTCTGTTGTGCAGGAGGAGTGATGGACCGTTCGGATGGCATCGACGAGCAGATTCTCGGCGAGCTGGCCCAGCATGCCCGGGCAACGTTCGCCGAGATCGGCGAGCGGGTGAATCTGTCGGCATCGGCGGTCAAGCGTCGCGTCGACCGGATGCTTGACAGCGGTGTGATCCGGGGGTTCACCACGGTCATCGATCGCAGTGCCGTGGGCTGGAACACCGAGGCCTACGTTCAGGTTTACTGCCACGGCAGAATTTCGCCCGACGAGCTGCGCCGGGCCTGGATGGACATTCCCGAGGTGGTCAGCGCCGCGACGGCGACCGGGACCGCCGACGCCATCCTGCATGTGCTGGCGCGCGACATGCGGCATCTGGAAGACGCTTTGGAGCGCATCCGCATGAGCGCCGATATCGAACGCACCGAAAGCATCGTGGTGCTATCGAATCTCATTGACCGATCCCGGGCCCAGGGGTGAGCAACCGCCCGTCGTCGCAATCGTGTATGAACTCCGAATATGACCACTAGCTCGGGCAACGGAATACTGATCGTCGGTGGAGGGCTCGCCGCGACCCGGACCGCTGAGCAATTGCGCCGGGCGGGCTACAGTGGCTCGCTGGCCATCGTCAGCGATGAAGTCCATTTGCCCTACGACCGCCCCCCGCTGTCGAAGGAGGTGCTGCGCAGCGAAGTCGACGACGTGACGCTCAAACCGCGTGAGTTCTACGACGAGCAGAACATCACCTTGCGGCTCGGGTCGGCGGCAACCAGCCTCGACACCGCTGCGCAGACGGTGACTCTCGACGACGCAACGACGCTCGGCTACGACGAACTCGTCATTGCGACCGGCTTGGTACCGCGGCGCATTCCGGCGTTCCCCGAACTGGATGGCATCCGAGTGTTGCGTTCGTTCGACGAAAGTCTCGCGTTGCGCAAACACGCGTCGTCCGCGCGGCACGCGGTTGTGGTCGGCGCGGGTTTCATCGGCTGTGAGGTGACGGCCAGCCTGCGCGGGCTGGGAGTCGACGTGGTGCTGGTGGAGCCGCAGCCCGCGCCGCTGGCGGCGGTGCTTGGCGCGCAGATCGGTGGGCTGGTGACGCGGCTGCACCGTGCGGAGGGTGTCGATGTGCGCACCGAAGTCGGGGTGGCCGAGGTCCGCGGACACCAGCACGTCGAGAGCGTGCTGCTGACCGATGGCGCCGAGCTGATGACCGACTTGGTGGTGGTTGGCATCGGCTCGCGGCCGGCGACCGACTGGCTCGATGGCAGCGGCGTCGAGGTCGACAACGGCGTGATCTGTGATGCGGCCGGACGGACCAGCGTGCCGAACGTGTGGGCGCTCGGTGACGTCGCTTCCTGGCGCGACCCGACGGGACACCAAGTGCGAGTTGAACATTGGAGCAATGTCGCCGAGCAGGCCCGGGTCGTGGTGCCTGCGATGCTCGGGCAGGACGCGCCATCCAAGGTCGTCGTCCCGTATTTCTGGAGCGATCAGTACGACGTCAAGATCCAATGTTTGGGCGAGCCCATCGCCACCGACATCGTGCATGTCGTTGAGGACGACGGACGCAGATTCCTTGCGTACTACGAGCGTGACGGCGTGGTGGCTGGTGTTGTCGGCGGCGGTATGCCCGCCAAGGTCATGAAAACGCGAGCCAAGATCGCCGCTGCCGCACCAATTTCCGAGGTGCTGGGCTAGCGCGGCAAGCCTAAGTCAAGAACCGCTCGAGGGCTTCGCGGATATCGGGAAGTGCTTTCGCGGCTTGGTGTTCGATGAGCGCGGCTTCTGCAACCATGCCGACCCACAACTGCGCGCTTTCGTAAGGGTGTGGGCGTTTCAGTGCGGCGAAGTCGGGTTGGAACAGCTGTGCGCCGGCTTTGTTGCGGCGTTTGATTTCGTCGGTAACCGCCGGCTCGGCGCGCGCTTCCAGCAGCAGGGCGCGCACGCCGCGGTCGCGTAAGCAACCATCGAGGTACGTGTTTGCGCCAATGATCAGCCGACGGCGCCCGGGCGGCACGCCGGCGATCGCGGGTTGCAGCTGGGTGGCCAACCGTTCATGGAATTCGCGGTGCAGCGCAAGCAGATACGAGGCGCGGTCGCCGAAGTGGTGAAAAAACGTGCCCTTGGCCACCCCGGCTTCACCGACGATGAGGTTGACGCTCAAGCCGGCCAGCCCGGTGCGCTCAGCCAGTCGCAGTCCCGCGTCGATGATCGATTCTCGAGTTCTGGCCATTGCCTCCTTGCGCCCGCCCGTCGGCATGGCGGGCACCGTGGGCGGCGTCGGGGTCATGCAAGCACTCTAACCGCCGATTTGCGTGCGGCTTTGCGTTGACTGCGTCGCGCGAGCAGTTCGCCGTACTGTTCGCATACGTGGATCACCCCGGTGAGCTGATAGGTGATCCAGCCCATGTGCGTCGAGGGCAAGTTGTGCTCGAAAATGCGGTGCCCGGCGATTTGCAAGAGCCAGCCGCCGACGAACATCGGCAGTCCCACTCGGGGTTTGGCCGCCAACAGCGGAATTGCGGCGGCGATCACGGGCGTGCCGATCAGATGCGTTAATCGCGTTCCGCGACTGGCGTGTTGGGTTTTGTAGTACGCCATCTTGTCGGAGAACGGGGCGTCGGGTGCGGGAACAGTCATTGGTTACTCCTTGAGATCGGGACGCGGGCAATGATATCGTTGACCGACCAGTCGGTCAACGAAAGGTACGGTAATGGTCAACATGGTGCAAACGCGGGTGGGAGAGGTTGCCTACAGCGATAGCGGGGAAGGGCCGGTGGTGGTGTTACTCCATGCGACGCTGCATG
>DASZKQ010000205.1:0-11105 GCA_035552835.1 Mycobacterium sp.
CTCGCCGGAGTAGTTGACGGTGTTGGTGGCACGGCGCATGTAGGCCTTCCAGGCGTCCGACCCGGATTCCCGGCCGCCGCCGGTCTGCTTCTCGCCGCCGAACGCGCCGCCGATCTCGGCGCCCGAGGTGCCGATGTTGACATTGGTGATGCCGCAGTCGGACTCGTCGATGAAGCGTTCCGCCTCGCGCATGTCCGTGGTGAAGATCGCCGACGACAGGCCTTGAGGCACGGCGTTGTTCAGCGCGATGGCGTCATCGAGATCGTCGTATGCCAGCACGTAGAGGATCGGTGCGAACGTCTCGGTGTGCACGATCTCGGTTTGCGACGGCATCCGCACCACCGCCGGCGCGACGTAGTAGGCGCTTGGGTGGCCAATGTCGCGGCGCTCGCCGCCGACCACCTCGCCGCCGTCGGCGCGCGCCTGTTCCAGCGCGCCCACCATGTCGCGGTAGGCCGTCTCGTGGATGAGTGGACCGACCAGCGTGCCCTCAGTCGCCGGATCGCCGATCGGGAGCTGCCGATAAGCGGCGGCGATGCGCCTCACCACATCGTCGGCCACCGAGCGATGCACGATCAGCCTGCGCAGGGTCGTGCAGCGTTGGCCGGCGGTGCCGGCGGCGGCGAACACGATGGCGCGCACCGCCAGCCCCAGGTCGGCCGATGGCGTCACGACGGCGGCGTTGTTGCCGCCCAGCTCCAGCAGCGACCGGCCGAACCGCCGCGCGACCCGGGGTCCGACCTGCTGACCCATGCGCACCGAGCCGGTCGCGGACACCAGCGCTACCCGTTGGTCGTCGACGAGTTGCTCGCCGATCTCCCGGTCACCGGTGATCAGGGCGCAAACACGAGCCGACACCCCAACTTCACTGGCGGCCCGGTCAATCAGCGCCTGGCAGGCCAGCGCCGTCAGCGGGGTCAGCTCGGATGGCTTCCACACCACGGTGTCCCCGCAGACCAGTGCCACCGCGGTGTTCCACGCCCACACCGCGACCGGAAAGTTGAAGGCGGTGATCACCCCGACCACGCCGAGGGGATGCCAGGTCTCCATCAGCCGATGCGCCGGCCGCTCGGAGGCGATCGTGCGCCCATAGAGCTGACGCGAGAGGCCGACAGCGAACTGGCAGACGTCGATCATCTCCTGCACCTCACCCAGCGCCTCGGCGGTGATCTTGCCCGTCTCGATGGTTACCAGGGTGGCGAGGTCTTGCTTGTACTCGGTGAGCAGCTCGCCCAGCCGGCCCACCAATGCACCGCGTACCGGAGCCGGAGACGCTCGCCAGCTGGAAAACGCTTGCGCGGCATCGGTAATGCTGCGCTCGGCCTGCTCCGAGGTGGTCTGCTCGACGGTAAACAAGACGTCGCCGGTGATCGGCGTGCTTGCCGGCAGGCCGTGCCCGCCCGGCTCACCGAGGGCTGTGTCGGTTAGGTCGCAGCCTACTGCGTCCAGCACCCGGCGTGCGCAGGTGCGCAACTCTTCAGTGGTGGTCACGCAAGTGCCTCCTTGCAGAGCGATTCGTAGAGCAGGTAAGGGTCGTGGATGTGGCGGCCGATCGCTCCCGCCATCCAGTCCACGCTGTAGCCGGAATCGTCGGCGATCTCGTTGGCCGGGGTATCGCGGTCCAGATTGGACCGGAAGATTCCGGCCGCTGAGGCTGGCAGGAAGTCCTCGTAGACAATGGGTTTGGATGGGTCGCCGCCGCGGTAATAGGCCAGCCCCTGGGCGGCCATCTCATCGTCGGTCGCTGGAAAGTACTGGTCCCACACTGTGGCGGGATCTTCGTTATTAGAAAGACGAGCCATCGCCGCGTCGTAACGTTCCCGGCCCTTGGGGGTCAGCGCCACACCACGTGCCTCGACCTCGCCGAAGCGGACCCGCAGCGAGCCGTCGATAACTGTTCCGTCGTCGGTGCGAAACCGGCGTGGCTCAGCGAGTGCCCGAAACGACGTCTGGCGCAACAGCACCGCGGGTCCGTCCCCACGGGGCGGTCCCTGAATGGCCTCGATCATCGCGACGCCGCGGGCGGTCATCCGCCGGTACAGCTCGTCGATGTCGAGCACCCGTGGCGTCAGGTGATTGATGTGAGTGGACCTGACACCGGCGATATCGGCGGCTACCGCCGATACTCGCGATAGCTCGTCATACCAAGACTTTTCGATCGGTTGGTGTGACAGCGCGAACGCTGCCACGGCCCGCGCGACAAAGTCGTCGGCCTCGTCGGCAGCGCAGCCGCCGTCGGCCGCGATCCTTCGGGCCCGGGCGATCAACGCCGGGTCGAACAGTTGGCGGCGTCCCAAAAACGTCTGCGCCCGGGCCCGCAAGCCGGCGTCGAAGAAACGCGAATCGCGAAGCGCCAGCATCGAGGCAAACACTCGAAATGGGTTGCGCGCCAACTCATCGGAGTCGATGGGTCGAAACGCCGTGGATACCACCGGAACCGGCGAGACGGCGTCGCGCAGATCGTAGTAGCCCACCGGGACCATGCCGAAGGCGCAGAAAAGGTCGGCGACAGTGGCCAACTCGTCCGGCGTGCCGACCCGGACCGCGCCGTGCCGCTCGGCGGTCACCCGGACCAACGAACCCAGCCGCTGCGCGCCCGCATTGCGGGCGGCGTAATCACGGTTGACCTGGGTGCTCACCTCGACCAGCGTGGTGTACGCGGGCACCTCGCTGCCGTACATCGCGGACAGGCCGGCGGCGAACAGCTCCCGCAGCCGCCACGTCGCCAACTTCTTCACGCAGCTCACCATGCCCGATCGCTGCGATACTCTCCGGCCGTGACATCTCTGATGGCTGAAACCAGCAGCTTCATGGTTCCCACTCAGCACCAGATTCTTCTCTGCGGTGCGCCTCCCGACGCCGCACGAAGGACCAGTCCGATCCCGAAAAGAACAGTACCTTTGAGCCACGACAAATTCCGCCGCCACGTGACGGAAGTCCCGACTTCGCGGATCGCTGAAGCCGCCGGTTTCCTAAGGATGGACTGATGGCTGAGACGCTGGACGACATCGACCGGATCTTGGTGCGCGCGCTGGTCGCCGACGGCCGCGCGACATTGTCGGAATTGGCCGCGAGCGCGGGACTGTCGGTCTCGGCGGTCCAGTCGCGGGTGCGCAGGCTGGAGTCTCGCGGCATCGTCACCGGATACACGGCGCGGGTCGATCCCGAAGCGGTCGGACATCTGTTGTCGGCGTTCGTGGCCATCACTCCTCTCGATCCCTCTCAACCCGATGATGCGCCTGCTCGCCTGCAACACATCAAGGCGATCGAGTCATGTCACTCAGTGGCCGGTGAGGAAAGCTACATCTTGCTGGTGCGCGTTGAGTCCCCGCGAGCGCTCGAAGAGCTGTTGCAGCAGATCCGGACAGCCGCCAGCGTGCGAACGCGCAGCACGATCATTTTACAGACTTTTTACGATGATCGGCAATTTGTACCGTAATATCTACGGCTTAATGTCAAGATACCGTAAAAATTACTGATACGGTGGATGTCATGACTGGCGTACTGGCTCCCAAGCTTTTGGCCGATCGGCAACTCGAACCTGACCGGGTCCACCAGGTGCTGGCGCGCAGCATCCTGGTCGACGGCCTGGATTTCGTGCTCGACCTGGATCGCTCGGCCGGCTCGTATCTGGTCGATGCCCGCGACGGCCGGCGCTACCTGGACATGTTTACGTTCTTCGCCTCGTCGGCGCTGGGCATGAACCACCCGGCGCTGGCCTACGACGACGAGTTCCGTGCCGAGCTCACGGACGCCGCGGTAAACAAACCGAGTAACTCCGACGTGTACTCGGTGCCGATGGCCCGCTTCGTCGAAACCTTCGCCCGGGTGCTGGGCGATCCGGCGCTGCCGCATCTGTTCTTCGTCGACGGCGGTGCACTGGCGGTGGAGAACGCGCTGAAGGTCGCGTTCGACTGGAAGAGCCGGCACAACGAAGCACGTGGCATCGACCCGGAGCTGGGCACCCGGGTGTTGCATTTGCGTGGAGCGTTTCACGGCCGCGGCGGCTATACGCTGTCGCTGACCAACAGCAACCCGGTCGCGGTTGCTCGCTTCCCCAAGTTCGACTGGCCGCGCATCGACGCGCCGTATCTACGTCGCGGCGTCGAGATCGACGCGTTGGAAGACGAATCGCTGCGACAGGCCCGGGCCGCGTTCGAGGCTTACCCGCACGACATCGCCTGCTTTGTCGCCGAACCCATTCAGGGCGAGGGTGGCGACCGGCACTTCCGCCCTGAGTTCTTCGTCGCGATGCGCGCGCTGTGCGATGAATACGACGCGCTGATGATCTTCGATGAGGTGCAGACAGGCTGCGGTTTGACTGGAACCGCTTGGGCCTACCAGCAATTGGGCGTTGCGCCCGACGTGGTTGCGTTCGGTAAGAAGACGCAAGTATGCGGGGTGATGGCAGGACGGCGGGTCGACGAAATCGCGGACAACGTGTTCGCGGTGACTTCCCGGATCAACTCGACCTGGGGCGGCAACCTCACCGACATGGTCCGCGCGCGGCGCATTTTGGAGGTCATCGAAACCGACGAATTGTTCGAGAATGCCGCCGCTGTAGGCCGCTATTTGCGGGCACGCCTCGACGATCTCGCCGACGACTTCCCGGCAGTCGTGCTCGACGTTCGCGGCCGCGGCCTGATGTGCGCATTCAGCCTGCCGACCACGGCCGACCGCGATGAGTTGCTCCGCCGGTTGTGGCAACGCGGGGTGATTGTGCTGCCCAGCGGTGAAGTCAGCGTGCGTTTCCGGCCTGCGCTGACCATCGCGCGCGCCGAGATCGACGAGGCGATCGCGGCCCTCCGGTATGTGTTTACCGCCCGCTGACCATGGGGTATACCGGTGTGGCGGCGCGTGATCGCGGTGAGGTTCCGCGGTGGATCCAAGACCACCCGGACGCAGGATAGAGGTTCAGGATGCAAACACAACGTCAGCACACGGGCGGCGACCACCTTGGGCAGGACGACCACGAAGTGCAGGCCGCTGTCCGGTTCACCGTTGTGGCCGCGATTGCAGGGGTGGCGTTCCTGGTCGTGGCCGCGCTGTGGGCCAGCACTTGTAAAGGCGCGATGGCCATCGACACCGCGGCGTGTGGTGCGCCCCAGCTCACCATCCTGGCCTTTGGCGCTCCGCTGATGCTGTTGGCAGCTGGGTGCTGGGCGTTTCTGCGCACTTATCGCATCTGGCGGGACCATGGCACCTGGTGGGCGTGGCAAGGTGCCGGGTGGTTTCTATTAATGCTGATGCTTGTGACGCTCACAATGGGCGTGCCTCCGATCGCCGGACCCGTTCTGGCTGGTTGACCGGACTCTTGGCAACTACTTTCGCGCCGTCACTGGGAGTTCTACCGTTGTAGGTACGGCCCAAAGGGCTGGGAGAGGGGACGCACTCATGGGTGATACCTATCGTGACCCCATCGACCATGTGCGGACGACACGGTCACATGCAGGCGAGTCGATGATCGATGTGTTGCGCTGGCCCGGCTATCTATTAATCGTGGCGGGCGTGATCGCCGTCGTGGGTTGTCTGGCGGCGTTCGGGACCGGGCACCAAAGCCAGGGCATGACCACAGGCGTCGTCGCCGTCGCGACGATGACATTCGGTCTGGTGTGGCTGGCGTTCGAGCACCGGCGAGTGCGCAGAATCGAAGACCGCTGGTACGACGCACACCCCGAGGTTCCGCGCCAGCGGCCTGCAAGCTGACAAGCCGAGGGCCCGCGGCCCTTAGTGGTCTCGGAGCTTTTTGATCAGCTTGTCTTTAGACAGGCTCGAATAGCCTGACATGCCAAGCTGTTTGGCCCTCTTCTTGAGTTCTGGGACAGTCCAGTCGTCGTACGAGCCGGACTTGCCACCTGACTTGCCCACGCTGGACCGGCCGCGGGCCGCAGCTGCGTTGGAGATTCGAGCGGCCTTTTCCTTCGAGTCTCCGTGTTTGCGCAGATCTTGGTAGAGCTTTTCATCCTTAATTGACGACCTGGGCATCTCAACCTCCTTGGCGCACTTTCACGCTTGCATTTCCCATCCCCGCACCGGGCCAAACACCGCTGGGTCGCTAATCGCGGTACTCTTCGCGGTCGTCATCGGCGCCGACGATGTCCTGGTTCTGTTCTTGCCAGTCCGAGGCGTCTGCCTCCACCGGCGGTATTTCCCGATCAGAAGCGGCGGGTTCGAAGGTGGTTGCCTGCTCTTGCTCGACGGCGTCGGCGATAGGAGTCTCGTCGGAAAAGCGGTCGCGATCGTGCATGAGGCTCACCTTCGGCTGGGTCAAGCGGGTTTTATTCGCCGAGGCTAGTGGGTATCAGCTGTACACCATGATGAGCTTGAAGATACCCGTCCCTGCCTCGGTATCCCTATCACCCGAGCATCGGCGACAGGATTGCGAACGCAACAACGTTTCCGTCATCTCGCTTGCGTTCATGGCCTACCTAATACCCGGCGGCGATCGTGGCTAACCGGCTTGAGCCCAAGGGTAGGGTCAGTCAAATACTGCCGGGAGGCCCCATGACCGCTGCTGAAAAGCAAGCTACGAACCAGCAACGCGGCGACCGCGCGATCGAATTGCGCGTTGCGGCGCGGCTGGAGAATCTGGCGGTACTGCGCACCTTGGTCGGGGCGGTCGGCACCTTTGAGGATCTCGATTTCGATGCAGTTGCCGACCTACGGCTGGCGGTCGACGAGGTGTGCACCCGGTTGATCCGTTCGGCGACCCCAGACGCCACGCTGGCCATCGTGGTCGATCCGCGAGACGACGAATTGGTGGTCGAGGCGTCGGCGACGTGTGACAACTATGACGTGGTGACGCCAGGCAGCTTCAGCTGGCACGTGCTGACCTCGCTGACCGACGACGTCCAGACTTTCCACGACGGTCAGGACCCTGATGGCGGACGCGGCGTCTTCGGCGTCACGCTGACGACCCGACGGGCGGGCTCCGACAGGTGACAGCGCGAGCTGTCGGCGGTTCTTCATCTCGTCCCAACGAATACGCTGACGTTCCGGACATGTTCCGTGAGTTGGCTTCTCTTGGCGGCAGCTCGCCGGAATTTCAGCGCCATCGGGACAAGATCGTGGAGCGCTGCCTGCCGTTGGCCGATCACATCGCCCGGCGCTTCGAGGGCCGCGGGGAACCACGAGACGACTTGGTTCAAGTAGCGCGCGTCGGACTGGTCAACGCTGTTGCACGCTTCGACGTCGACGCCGGCTCCGACTTCGTCTCCTTTGCGGTGCCCACGATCATGGGGGAGGTCCGTCGGCATTTCCGGGACAACAGCTGGTCGGTCAAGGTTCCGCGGCGTCTAAAAGAACTGCACTTGCGGCTCGGGACGGCAACCGCCGATCTTTCTCAACGGCTGGGGCGAGCACCGACTGCCTCTGAACTGGCCGACGAACTCGATATGGACCGCACGGAGGTCATCGAGGGCCTGGTGGCGGGTAGCTCCTACAACACGCTGTCCATTGATAGCGGCGCCGGCACGGGTGATGACGACACCCGAGCCATCGCCGACACGCTTGGCGATGCGGACGCCGGTCTCGAGCGGATCGAGAACCGCGAGGCGCTACGTCCGCTACTCGACGGGCTGCCGGAGCGGGAACGAACCGTGTTGGTACTCAGGTTCTTTGAGTCGATGACGCAGACACAGATCGCCGAGCGGGTCGGTATTTCACAGATGCACGTCTCGCGGTTGCTCGCTAAGTCGCTAGCGCGGCTGCGGGACGAGTTGGAATAGCCGGCGGGGCTCTTCGTCTTCGTCCAAGATGTCCGGCACCGACCCGGCCAGCGGCAGCGCGTTGTCAGGGTCGCAAATGCGCAGTAACCGGGAAACTGCCTGACTTGGCACCACGGCCCAGCGCACATCGGCGCCCGCGCATCGTACGTTGATGGTGTGCAGCGCTGAAAAGCCCGCAGTTCCAAAGAATTCCAGGCCGCTTAAGTTCACGATTACCGAGTTGGCATGGGTCGTGCAGCGCTGGACGTAATCGGCGAGCTGATTGGCGTTGGATGCGTCCAGCTCACCGTGCGCCGTGATTACCACGAACGACGGACCCCACTCGGCGGTGAAACGGGCAGTGTGGTTTTCCCATGGCTCTGACGGAATTGCGGCATCAGTCCCGCGAACCGGGGAAGCAGAATTTGAATGTCTCATGGGAAACATCACGGTGACTCCATCAGTCGTCAAGCAATCTTGCTGAGGATCACGTCAAGCGGTTAGGCCCCGCGCGCGGAGAGAGGCCGGGAGAACGAGCCTCCCCTACGTCAATTAACGTTGTTCCAGGCGGCTGTGAGTTCAACCTTCTTCGAAGACTACTCCGGCTGAATTGGGCCGACAACGCCTGAGGGCGTTTCTAAGAAACCCAGTTCAGCGGCGAATCGCTGCACCGATTCTGCGGCCGCGGCTGCAGCCTCCGCTTGCCCGCTGCGGGCTCGGGTTGCGATCTCACCGGTGTCCGGGTCCAGCGTCATCTCTGCCAGCAACTCACCCGTCGTCACCTCGCACACCGCCCACGCGTAGCTGGTATCCGCTGACCACAACGCGGCACAGCGCGCGACGTGATCCGGGTCCGTTACACCCAGCTCGGCGAGCGCAGGGCGATCGTCGATGCGACTGTCCATGCGCAGTGCGCGCAAATACCACTGCCCAGCGTTGATCTCGACGGGGTCTATGTTCGGCTGTCCAAATCACTTGATCTCGGCGAGGACCGTGCCTTGGGTGATCGCGGCGCCCGCCTCGACTGCCAAACCCGTGATGGTGCCGTCTTTGTGTGCGGTGACGGGGTTTTCCATCTTCATCGCTTCCAGCACCACCACCAGGTCACCGGTCGCGACCTCTTGGCCCTCTTCGACGGCGACCTTCACCACGGTGCCCTGCATCGGGGCGGTCACCGCGTCGCCGGATGCCGCCGCACCGGCCAACGCGCCACGCTTGCGCGGCTTGGGCTTCTTCCTGATCACACCCGTAACAGCAGGGTCGCCGCCGTTGGAGAGCGCCAGATCACCGGGCAGTGAAACCTCCACCCGTCGACCGCCGACCTCAACCACCACTTTCTGCCGCGGCCGGGAGTCTTCTTCGTCGTACAGCGGCTCCGCGCCGGTGAAGGGCTCGATGGTGTTGTTCCACTCGGTCTCGATCCAGCGGGTGTGCACCGAGAAGCCGTTGTCGTCGCCGATGAACGCCGGGTCAGACACCACTGCGCGGTGGAAGGGTATGACGGTGGCCAGCCCTTCGACATGGAACTCAGCAAGAGCACGGCGCGCCCGTCGTAATGCCTCATGCCGGTTGGCGCCGTACACGATCAGCTTGGACAGCATCGAGTCGAACTGACCGCCGATCACCGAACCGGCCTCGACACCGGAGTCCAGCCGGACACCGGGCCCGGTGGGGATGTCATACCGGGTGACCGGACCGGGCGCGGGCAGGAAGCCACGTCCGGCGTCCTCGCCGTTGATCCGGAACTCGATCGCGTGCCCGCGCGGCGTCGGGTCTTCGGTGATGTCGAGCTTCTCGCCATTGGCGATCTTGAACTGCTGCAGCACCAGGTCGATGCCGGCGGTCTCCTCGGTGACCGGGTGTTCGACCTGCAGCCGGGTGTTGACCTCAAGGAACGAGATCAGGCCGTCCTGGCCGACCAGGTATTCGACGGTTCCGGCGCCGTAGTAGTGGGCTTCTTTGCAGATTCGCTTGGCCGACTCGTGGATCTCCTTGCGCTGCGCGTCGGTCAGGAACGGCGCGGGCGCCTCTTCGACCAGCTTCTGGAAGCGGCGCTGCAGCGAGCAGTCACGGGTTCCGGCGACGACGACGTTGCCGTGCTTGTCGGCGATCACCTGCGCCTCGACGTGGCGTGGCTTGTCCAGGTAGCGCTCGACGAAGCACTCGCCGCGGCCGAACGCCGCGACCGCCTCGCGGGTCGCCGACTCGAACAGTTCGGGGATCTCCTCGATGGTGCGCGCGACCTTCATGCCGCGGCCACCGCCGCCGAAGGCCGCCTTGATCGCGATCGGCACGCCGTATTCCTTGGCGAATGCAACCACCTCGTCGGCGTCCTTCGCCGGGTCGGGGGTGCCGGGCACCAGCGGGGCCTGCGCGCGAGCGGCGATGTGCCGTGCGGTGACCTTGTCGCCGAGATCGCGGATCGACTGTGGGCTGGGCCCGATCCAGATCAGCCCGGCGTCGATCACGGCCTGGGCGAAGTCGGCATTCTCCGACAGGAAGCCATAACCAGGGTGGATCGCGTTGGCGCCGGACTTCTCAGCGGCCTCCAGGATCTTGCCAAAGTCGAGGTAGGACTCCGCCGAGGTCTGACCGCCCAGGGCGAACGCCTCATCGGCCAGCTTCACGTGCGGAGCGTCGGCATCAGGCTCGGCGTAGACCGCCACGCTGGGCAGACCGGCGTCTTTGGCCGCGCGGATCACCCGCACCGCGATCTCACTGCGATTGGCGACAAGAACCTTGGAGATCGTCGAGCTGGCGTGACTAGGCACTGCGCCTCCTGTATGGCTGACCACTTCTCACATGTCTAAGAGAAATTCTTACAAGTCGTGTCGGGGGAAGTTTAAGCGGCGTGCCGTGAGCGAGCTGACCCGGTGCCCACTTCAGCCGGACTCGCGCAGTCGCCGCTTGATCCGCGCCAGCATCCCCGACATGCCACGCAGCCGCAGCGGGCTGACCAACGCGGCCAGGCCGAGCTCGGTGTAGAAATCCTCCGGCACTGCGAGGATGTCGGCGACCGGCTGCTCGTCGAGGCCGGCGGCCAGTATTGACGCGAATCCACGAGTGGTAGGCGCTTCGGCCGGAGCGCTGAAGTGCAGCCGCACCCGGTTGACGTCGCTGGCGTCGACGTGCAGGAACACCGGCGATTGGCATTCGGGCACCGGCTCCATCGCCGCCTCATCCAGATAAGGCGGCAGAGCTGGAAGTTCATTGGCGAATTCCAGCAGCAGCCTGAGCTTGTCCTGGCCCTGAACTTCGGCGAAGTCGGACACCACCTCGGCCAGCGGCGGGGGCATGCTCATCAGACCGGTACGGCTCCTGGGCTTTCGCCTGCGACGATCGGCACCCGGACGGTGTTGCCCCATTCGGTCCAGGAGCCGTCGTAGTTGCGCACGCCGG
>DASZKQ010000206.1:0-4605 GCA_035552835.1 Mycobacterium sp.
GGTTGTCATATCTTCTCCTTTAACTTATGTATAACTGCGGCAACGGCTTTGCTGTCAAATGCGGCGGCTTTGGTCCAGTGTGCTCCGCTGGGGCCTTGACGGTCAGTGGTTGGACCACAATGATTGACGTGAATTGGCGGCCCCGTCGTATCACGTGGACGCGCGGACATTGTTACCCAAATTCCATGCGGCACAAGGGTTCCTGCGGCTTTTATTGTGACGGTCATTCTCCGGCGACCTCGGCGTCCTTCTTGGCGACCTTCTCCCGGTATATCGGGAACAGCGGTTCGGCCAGTGGGACGAGCTTGTTGATGAGCGTTTTCACCGGCCCGGAGACCTTGATCTTGGCCTTCACCTCACGATCGATAATCCCGCGGGCCAGGTTGTAGTCGCCGCGCCAGAACCGGTCCGCGATGTCGCCTGGCATCAGCAAGGTGACGTCGGGCTGAAGGCCGGTGGGGCCGAAAATGACTTGATAGTCCTCGCGAAATGCGACCGTCAGCTCGCAGTCGGGGTCGGTGAGGATGACCTGCAAGGCGAGGTTTTCGGCCCGAACCTTTGGGCCGACTTCGGGGTGATCGCCCGCGTCACGGAACATTCCGCAGATGTATTCGTCGACCTCGTCTGCGTTCTTGAAAAACATTTTCCTCAACTCCTCCCTGGGGTGACTGGCATTACCGGCGTTTTACTGCGGTCGGCCGCTCGGCCGGCCAGCGGGTAATGACATCGCCACTAGAGCACCAGTCGAAACGGCGGCCACGCTCCAAACGACCTATCTGGTAACATCTTTCGGCTACCCGCAGCGTCGTGACGCTGCCGTCGAACCCGGAGCCGATGACCAACCAATCGTGGTCCTGCCCGGCCATCATGCATCCACCGGAATAGTGATGTCGCGTTTGAGGATCTTGCCGGTCGGCCCCTTCGGCAGCTCGTCGACGAACCAGATCCGCCGCGGGCACTTGTAGCCGGCCACTCGATCCTTGACGAAGTCGCGAATCGCTGCGGGGTCCGCCTCGGCGCCAGCCGCCATGGCGACTGCGGCACCCACCTCTTCGCCGAGCATGTCGTCGGGGACACCGACGACGGCCGCCTCCCGGACTGCCGGATGTTCGTAGAGGACTTCCTCGATCTCGCGCGGATAGACGTTGTAGCCGCCGCGGATGATCATGTCCTTGGAGCGGTCGACAATGAAGTAGTAACCGTCGTCGTCGACACGGGCCAGATCGCCGGTGTGGAACCAGCCATCGGCGTCGATGGCTGCGGCGGTCGCGTCCGGCCGGTTCCAGTAGCCCTTCATGACGTTGTGTCCGCGGATGGCGATCTCGCCGATGCCGTCGTCGCTGACGTCGATCAGCTTCATTTCTACGCCGGCGACCGGTGTGCCGATCGACCCCGGCTTGCGCTCCCGGTCAGGATGGTTGAACGACGCCACCGGGGAGGTTTCACTCAGGCCGTAACCCTCGAGCACCATGCAGTCAAAAGCGTCCTCGAAGCCACGCATCACCTCGCCCGGCATCGCGGCCCCGCCAGAAACGCACAGCCGTAGCGACCCGCTATCGGGGCGCTTGTTGCTATGCAGCATCGCGGCGAACATCGTTGGGACGCCTTCGAATACGGTGACCTGGTCACGCTCGATGATCTCGAGCGCCTTCTCGGGGGAGAAGCGGGGTATCAGAGTGAGGCAGCTGCCGGCCGTGACCGCGGCGTTGAGCCCGGCGGTTTGGCCGAACGCGTGAAACAGCGGCAGGGCACCCAGAATCACGTCGCCGGCCGAGAGGTCCAGCATCTCGACTACTGTCGCGATGTTGCGGCGCAGGTTGGCATGGGTCAGCTCGGCGCCCTTCGGGGTGCCAGTGGTGCCCGACGTGTACAGGATCACCGCGGTGTCGTCGTCCTCACGTGCGACGGGTTCGGCGACGGGTTCGGCCGAGCAGATCAGCTCCTCGAATTCTCCGGGGGTCACCACGATGCATTCGGCGCCTGCGGCGGTAGCCCCCGCTTGGGCAGCGGGTGCGAACTCATGCCACGCGATGACCGCTTTGGCCTCCGAGTTCGACAAGTAGAAGGTGGTCTCGCGTTCTTTCAACAGAACATTCATCGGCACCACCACCCCGCCTGCCCGCAACACGCCGTAGTACGCAACGGCGAAGTACGCAACGTTGGGCAGCATGACGCCGACCCGATCCCCCGCACGCAATCCGCGCTCAGCAAGCAGACCCGCCAAGCAGGCGCTCGCCGCGTCGAGACCCGTGTACGGTATTTCGACTTCGTCGAGGCGCAGCGCAATGCTCTCCGGACTGCGCCGGGCGGCCTCGATCAGGTTGACGGCCAGGCTGGTCACAGCGGCGCCTCCTTCTTGGCGGGGATTGGGTTTCGTGTTCGGCGCCTTGCTTTGTGCGCGACGAGATCGCGCAACTCGGCCAGCTCCGCATTGGCCTGCGCGATCAAAGACCAAAGGTCGGGCACCAGGTCGCGGTCGCCGACCACACCGAGGTCGAGCGCGTCGCGGTAGCTCAGCACCGTGAGGTTGAGGCCGACGCCGTCCATGATCAGCGAAACTGGGTACTGCGCCTCGAGTTTCGCGCCGGCGAGAAACAGTGGCGCCGGGGAGCCGGGCACATTGGAAATGACGACGTTGACCGGCGGCGCGAATGGCTCCCGCACCGCCAGTCCGAAGATGACCCGCGATGCGCGCGCCAGCAACGCGGGCGGGATGAACTGGTTGGCGTCTTGCATCAGCGTCGCCGGGGTGGCGCGGTGGCGGTCCTTGGCCGAGCGCATGACGTCGCTGATCCGCGCGACTCGTCGCCGGGCATCCGGCTCGTCGGTGGGCAGCGGCACGATCATCGTCGAGACGCGGTTGCCGAAAGTGCCGGCTTGTTCGGGTGTGCGCACCGACACCGGGACCATCGCCAGCAACGGCTCGGCCGGCAGGTCACCGTTGGCGGCGAGCCACCGCCGCAGCGCCCCGGCTGCCAGCGCGAGCACGACATCGTTGACGGTGACGCCCAGCGCGTTCTTGATCGCTTTGACGTCGGCCAGCGGCAGCGAGGCGAATGCGAATCGCCGGTGCGGGCCGATGCGGCGGTTCAGCCGGGTTCGTGGCGCGCGCAGTGCGGTCCGCTCCAGCATCCCGCCATCACCGCGACGCATGCCAGCGACTCGTGCGCTCGCGGCGGCCAGCAGCTTGACCCCGGGCAGCGCGCGCACCGTGGGGACTTGATCCAGATGCGGCAGCGCGCGCGGCGCCGCGGTGAGTACCCGCAGCGGCTGTAAGGCGACACTAAGCAGCCCACGCACAAGGAGCTCGGCATGGCTTGGCACCGACCCGCTTTGGCGCGTGGTGACGTCGGATCCCAGTGTGCGGCCCTCCGGGTGTGGGTCCAGCAGCACGCTCAGCAGCTCGCCGCCGGACACGCCGTCGACGGCGGCATGATGGACCTTGGTCATCACCGCAACCCGGCCGCCGAACAGGCCGTGGATGAGGTACAGCTCCCAGAGCGGGCGCGCGCGATCCAACGGCCGCGCGTGCAGGCGTGCCACCTGCTCGGCGAGTTGTCGGTCGTCCCCCGGCGCGGGCAGCGCCAGCTCCCGTATGTGAAAATCCAGGTCGAAGGTGGGGTCTTCGAACCAGTAGGGATGGTCGAGACCCAGCGGCACCGTCGCCAACCGCCAACGGAACGGCGCCAGCAGACCGATCCGCTCGGCGACGAGTGCCCGCACCGCCTCAAGCGTCAGCGCGCCGCCGGACGCCGTCGCGGGATCGTAGATGCCGAGCGCACAGACGTGGCCGTGGGTACGCCCGTCCTCAGCGGCGAGAAACTGCGCGTCTACGCTGGTCAGCTGGCGCATCGCCGATCACCCCAGCACCGGGAAGCTGCGGCGCTTGGCCAGCCGATCCATCCCGTCCTGGATTGCACCCTCGACCTCGTCGTAGATCTTGCCGACATAGTCGGTGTCGTCGGCGCGCGCCGGGTCGGTGTCGACCCGGATCGGGTCCAGGAACTCGGTGCGGATCTTCGCCGGCAGCGGCAGGTGCGCGGGCAGTATCTCGACGGCGAGCGGGAACGGGAAGCCCGCGATGATGGGCGCGGTGGCGCCGCGCAGCCGCTTGCCCAGCCCAGTCCAGCGGGCAATGAACCGACCCTCGGAGAGTACGAAGACGGTGTCGTGCCCGCCCACTGTCGCGACCGGGACGATCGGCACACCGGAGCGAATGGCCTGGCGGACAAACCCCTTGCGCCCGCACAACATTGCTTTGTCGCGATGGCGCCAGTTCCGCATCGAGTCCTGCTCGCCGCCGGGCCACACGACCACGTCGTGGCCGGCGGCCAGGGCTTCGGTGACCCCGTGACGCGCCGCCGGGATCACACCCACCGCCCGGAAGTAGTCGCCGAGCACGGGCGCGGCCATTAACACGTCGTGGGCGGTGCCGTGCAAGATCCGGCGGCCCTCGAAATGGCGATGCCAGGAATGCACCAACGTCCAGGCGTCCATCGTCAGCGCGCCACCGGAGTGGATGCCGATCAGCAGTGACGGTCCGTCAGGGATCCGGTGCCAGCCGTCGATCTCCAGCCGAAAGTAGTGGTCGCACAAGAAGTTAAA
>DASZKQ010000207.1:0-3265 GCA_035552835.1 Mycobacterium sp.
GCCGCCTCGCACTGCTCGGGATCAGCCACATCGGTAGGTATCACGCAGGCCTTGCCGCCCGCGGCTTCGACATCGCGTGCAGCGCCGGCGAGCCCTTTCTCGCCGCGCGCCACCAAGCCGACGTATCCTCCGCGGGCCCCAAACGCTTTCGCTACGGCACGGCCGATGCCGCCGCTGGCCCCGGTAACCACCACGACTTGCCCCCCTTGGGCAGCTTTAGCACTTCCCACGGTCATCGAGATACCCGTAATTTCCGGCGTTATTCCTGCTCACAGCCAGTTCACAGCCAGCACCCGTCCGGGTTGTGGCTGTGACGCTCGCCCTCGGGTGTTTGACGCGTTGCCGCGATGAGAAGCCCCGTCGGTGCCAAGAAGAGCGGGCCGCAAGAAGCCGTCGAAGGAGTCGTCGAGGGCGTCAAGGGCAAGGCCAAAGAGGTTGCGGGAACGCTTGCTGGCCGTGACGACGTAGTCCGGGAGGGCAGGGCCCAACAGGACAAGGCTGAAGCCCAGCGTGGCGCAGGACACTAGAAAGGAAGCGAAAGCGGAGGCGGCGCGCGGCGCGGCCGAGGCCGCCGAAGAGCGCGAGAAGCGCGAGCAATAGAGAGCCATATGGGCGTCGATATCGCCGAGATCGACGCTAGCGTCGAAAACCGGGGGCATTGTCAAGGGGTCAGTGCAACATCTAGGCGGCCTGGCTAATTAGGGCGGTAAGGCGTTGGGCCGGGGTGTCGAGGTTCAGCGTCGGCCTAGGGCGGCTGTTGAGCTTGTCCTGTATGCGTTTGAGATCGGTCTTGGTGTAGGCGCTGAGGTCGGTGCCTTTTTCGAACCAGAACCGCAGGAGCCGGTTGGTGTTCTCATTAGTGCCGCGCTGCCACGGAGAGTGCGGGTTGCAGAAATACACCGGGGTGTCGAGTTCGAGATGGATGTCCTTCCAGTTGGCCATCTCGCTGCCGCGGTCCCAGGTGATGGAGCGGCGCAGGTGATCGGGCAGCTCTCCCATGGCCTCGATCATCGCCGCGGCCACCGTCTCGGCGGTGTGATCGCCGAGCAGATGCAGCAGGATGGTGAACCGGGTGGACCGTTCCACGAGGGTGCCGATCGCCGAGGCTGACGCGGTGCTGCCCAGGATCAGATCCCCCTCCCAATGCCCGGGCACAGCACGATCATCGGCCTCCGGTGGGCGGTCGCTGATGGTGAACACCGAACCCGGGGCGTACACCCCGGTGCGGCCCAGATGGCCACGAGGTTTGCGCGCCGAGCGTTTCGTCGACAAGCATTTGTGCAGATCAGCGCGCAGACTGCCCCGGGTCTGCACATACAGGCACTGGTAGATGGTTTCGTGGCTCACCCTCATCAGCTTGTCATCGGGGCAATCGCGGGCCAACACATCAGCGATCAGCTTCGGGCTCCACCCGTCGTCCATCCAGACCTCGATGTTCGCGCAAAGCGGATGATCAACGAGCTTAAAAACCTTGGGCCGCTGCGCTTTCCGTGTCGCACGGGCGTGAGCCATACTGGCGTGATAATCCCTGTCGACATTACGGTTACGTTTGATCTCACGCCATATCGTTGTCCGGTCGCGTCCGATCAGTTCGCCGATAGCGGGCGGGCTTAGGCCGGCGTCTCGGCCACGCATGATCGACATCCGCTCATCAAAGCTGAGCCGATGACCCCGGCCACCCGGCCGGGACAAATCTCCCGGGTCGGCTACGCCATGATCTCCTGTGCCTTTAAGCAGCTCCATCGCACCAGCGTCGCGCCACCAAAGCCACCCGGTACTGCGCGACACGCCCAAATCCAACGACGCCCGCGTCACGGCCACACCACCACAGACCCGATCGAAAAGCTCACGCTTTACCGACCTCGAAACCGGATAACCACGCGGCATAGCAACCTCCCAAATCAACGGATGTTGCACTGACCGTATGAATCCGCCGGGAGAAAACCTGCGCTACCGTCGATCTCGATGCAAGGCGGACACTCAGAGAGCGCTGCGTACCGCCTCGGCGATGATGTCGACAACAGCTCGCGGGCGGGTGATTAGCGGAGCGTGGTCGGCATCGTAAGTATGAACATTGGCCTGCATGCGTTCGGCCATGAATTTCTGGGTGATCGGGTTGATACCAGGACGGGCGGCCTTTCCACCCGGATTTCGGCACGGGTTGCTGGATGCATTGCACGGCGATGGGCCGTTGCACCGCCGCCAGCACGGCGTGCTGCTCAGCAGTTCCGTGCTGGGCGAACGCTTTGGCAAAAGCGTTGACCGGCAACCAGATCCAGTCCTGATCGTCCGGCTTGAGGTCTGGCGCGTCGGGGTGCGAGGGATCGCGGTAGAAGACATCAGCAACGGTTTCGCCCTGGTCGGGCGCCAACGCGGCGACATAGACCAGCGCATGCACGCGCGGATGCTGGGTGGCGCCAATGACACCACCGGCATAGGCGTGCCCAACCACGATGACCGGTCCTTCGGTCCTGTCGATGGCGCGGTCGAGCGCGTTCACGTCGTCATCGAGAGTGGTGAGCGGGATGGGAGCGGCCGTCACCGCGATTCCGGCCTGGTGCAGGCCGGTAATGACTCGACTTCAGCCGGAGCCGTCGGCCCAGTCCCCGTGGACGAGTACCACCGTAGGCGAAGACGTTTGAGGGCTCATGTCAGACCACTGGGATTCCCTCTGGCGCGTAGAGGCCGCTCCCGGTGACCAGCGGCAAGTCCAGCGTCGTCCGGATACCGGGCGGCGCAGCGACCACGGCCGGGATGGCGTTGACGATGCGGCCCGCCGCGCCGACGATCGCCGCGTGGTTGTGATCGCCCTTGCGGCTAGTCGGGCAGATGTCCACCGTGTAGGAAGGTTCGCCGATGATCTCCACGCGATACGAGCCGCCGGGCTGAGCGGGCTGTGCCCAGTCGGGCCGGAGGTCTTGCCGCAACCGGGTCACATGCTCGACAACAATCGCGGGGTGGCCGTTGACCATGCCGCGGATCTCGAACTGCAGTGCGGCCATGGTCCCCTTGGCGACGTGCCCTACCGCGATGTCGAAGTCTTCCGGCGCCGGCTCGCGCTCGTGGGATTCGGTGATCTCGTCCAGTTCGATACCCAGGCCCGCCGCGAGCTGACGGATCGCCGCGCCCCAGGCGATGCTGAGCACGCCCGGTAGCAGCAGCATCGGCACGTCGTCTAGGGGTCTACCGAACCCCATGTAGTGCATGACCTCGGCGCCGTCGTAGGTCGCGTAGTCGGCGATCTCCATGCAGCGCACCTGCTCGA
>DASZKQ010000208.1:0-8729 GCA_035552835.1 Mycobacterium sp.
AGGGGACCGCTTAAAAGACATGTCAGAAGGCGAATCGCGACGCGGCACGGTCCGGCTGGCAGCAGCGCTGCTGGCCGGCTTGATCGTGGCATTCACCGTCGTGACTTACCTTTCCTACACAGCGGCTTTCGCCTCGACCGATACCGTCACCGTGTCGTCGCCGCGGGCCGGGCTGGTAATGGACAAGGGCGCCAAGGTCAAATACCGGGGCATCCAGATCGGCAAGGTCTCCGACATCAGCTACAGCGGCGACCAAGCACGGCTGACGCTGGCCATCAACAGCGACGAGATGGGTTTCATCCCTTCCAACGCGACAGTGCACATCGCGGGCAACACCATCTTCGGGGCCAAGTCGGTGGAATTCATTGCGCCCCAGACGCCTTCGCCGACATCACTGCGTCCGGACTCACACGTTGAAGCCTCGGCGGTGGCGCTGGAAGTCAACACCTTGTTCCAGTCGCTTATCAACCTGCTGCACAAGATCGACCCAGTCGAATTGAATGGGACGCTGAGCGCGCTGGCCGAAGGCTTGCGGGGGCACGGCGACGACTTCGGCGCGCTGTTGTCGGGACTGAATATGCTGGCGCGGCAAGCGAACCCGAAGCTGCCCGCGCTGCAAGAGGACTTCCGCAAGACTGGCGTCGTCACCAACGTCTACGCCGACGCGGCCCCTGATCTGAACACCGTTTTCGACAACCTGCCGACGATCAACAAGACGGTCGTAGACCAGCAGCACAACCTCAATGACACGCTGTTGGCGACGATCGGTCTCGCCAACAACGCTTATGAGACGTTGGAGCCGGCCGAGCAGAACTTCATCGACGCCATCAACAGGCTACGGGCACCGATCAAGGTGGCCCACGACTACTCGCCCGAATTCGGCTGCCTGTTCGCCGGTATCGAGCGCGGTATCAAAGAATTCGCCCCGTTGCTCGGTGTCCGCAAAGCGGGCCTGTTCACGTCGTCGAGCTTCGTGTTGGGCGCGCCGTCGTACACCTATCCGGAGTCGCTGCCCGTCGTCAACGCCTCCGGAGGTCCGAACTGCCGCGGATTACCCGACATCCCGACCAAGCAGACCGGTGGGTCGTTCTTCCGCTCGCCGTTCTTGGTCACCGATAACGCCAACATCCCCTACGAGCCGTTCACCGAACTTCAGTTTGACGCACCCTCGACGTTGCAGTTCTTGTTCCACGGATCCTTCGCAGAACGGGATGACTTCTGATGGCGGCGTCGGGTATGCCGTCGCACCGGTCGATGGTGATCAAGGTCGGGATCTTCGCGGTGGCCATGCTGATCGTGGCCTCGGGCCTGGTGGTGATCTTCGGTGACTTCCGGTTCGGTTCCGAAAGTACCTACCATGCAACGTTTACCGATGTGACACGGTTGAAGGCTGGCCAGAAGGTTCGCATCGCCGGTGTGCCGGTCGGTGCGGTGTCTGGAGTAAAGCTCAACCCCGACAACACCATTGACGTGAAGTTCGGGGTTGACCAGCGTTACACGCTGTATTCGTCAACGCGCGCGGTGATCCGGTACGAAAACCTGGTCGGCGACCGGTTCCTGGAGATCGCTTCGGGCCCGGGGGAGCTGCGCAAGCTGGCGCCGGGCGGCACGATCAACTCTCAACACACCCAGCCCGCCCTGGATCTCGATGCGCTGTTGGGCGGACTGCGGCCGCTGGTCAAGGGCCTGGATGCCGACAAGGTCAACACCATCAGCAGCGCGGTCATCCAGTTGTTGCAGGGCCAGGGCGGAGCGTTGTCGAACGTGCTGGCCGACACCAGCGCTTTCTCGTCGGCGCTGGGACAGCGCGACCAGCTCATCGGTGACACGATCACCAACCTCAACACGGTCCTGGGAACCATCGACCAACGCAGCGCGCAATTCTCGGCCAGCGTCGACCAGCTGCAGCAATTGATCACCGGACTGGCCAAGAACAAGGACGCGATCGCGGGCGCGATCCCGCCGCTGGCGTCGACGACGACGGATTTGACGGAACTGCTGAAGAATTCACGCCGGCCCCTGCAGGGCATCCTGGAAAACACCCGGCCGCTCGCCACCGAGCTGGACAACCGAAAGGCTGAGGTAAACAACGACGTTGAGCAACTGGGCGAGGACTACCTGCGACTGTCCGCGTTGGGCGCCTACGGTTCGTTCTTCAACATCTACTTCTGCTCGGTGACGATCAAGATCAACGGACCGGCCGGCAGTGACATCCTGTTGCCGCTCGGCGGCCAGGTGGATCCCAGCAAGGGGAGGTGCGCTTTTGCCAAGTAATGCAAAGCGTGAACGCGATCCACTGCGCACCGGAATCTTCGGCGTCGTGCTGGTGGTCTGCGTCGTGTTGCTCGCCTTCGGCTACGCCGGGTTGCCATTTTGGCCGCAGGGCAAGACGTATGACGCCTACTTCACCGACGCCGGCGGCATCTCACCGGGCAACGCCGTTTACGTCTCGGGCTTAAAAGTCGGCAAAGTGGCCTCCGTCGGTCTGGCCGGGAACAGCGCCAAGGTGACCTTCAGCGTGGACCGGCACGTCGCAGTCGGTGACCAGTCGCTCGCCGCGATCCGTACCGACACCATCCTCGGCGAGCGCTCCATTTCGGTGACCCCGGCGGGCAGCGGTAAGGCGACCACAATTCCGCTGAGCCGGACGACCACTCCGTATACGTTGGCCGGCGCACTGGAGGATCTGGGTCAAAACGCGAACGATCTGAATAAGCCGCGGTTCGAGCAGTCCTTGAACGTTCTCACCGACACGCTGCGCGACGCCACCCCGGAGCTGCGGGGCGCGCTGGATGGGGTGGCATCACTGTCACGTACCCTGAACCGCCGTGACGAAGCGCTGCAAGGGCTGCTGGCGCACGCGAAGTCGGTGACCTCGGTGCTGTCGCAGCGCGCCGATCAGGTCAACAAGCTGGTCGACGACGGTAACGAGTTGTTCGCCGCGCTCGACGAGCGCCGAGCCGCGCTGGGGCAGTTGATCTCGGGCATCAGCGGTCTGTCGACACAGATTTCCGGCTTCGTCGCCGATAACCGAAAAGAGTTCGGCCCGGCCCTGAGCAAGCTGAACCTGGTGCTGTCCAACCTCAACGAGCGCCGCGACTACATCACCGAGGCCCTCAAACGACTGCCCACCTACGCCACCGAACTGGGCGAGGTGGTCGGGTCCGGACCCGGATTCAACGTCAACGTCTTTAGTGTGATTCCGGCCCCGCTGATGGCCGCGATGTTCGACTTCTTCTACCAGCCCGGCAAGCTGCCGGCCAGCCTTTCCGACTACCTGCGCGGGTTAATTCAGGAACGCTGGATCATCAGGCCGAAATCACCATGATGCTGGAGATGTCGTGATTAAGGGGATTGCCGGCAGCAGGGGGCTGCGCTACACCACCGTCATCGCGCTGGTCGCGGTGCTGGTGGCGGGCGTGTATGTGCTTTCGTCGCAAGGCAATAACCGAACCATCGTCGGCTACTTCACATCTGCTGTGGGGCTCTATGCCGGAGACCAGGTGCGCGTCCTCGGCGTTCCGGTCGGTTCGATCGACACGATTGAACCGCGGTCTTCCGACGTGAAGATCACCATGTCGGTGTCCAAGGACGTGAGAATCCCCAAGGACGCCAAGGCGGTCATCATCTCGCCGAACCTGGTGTCGGCGCGGTTCATTCAGTTCACTCCCGCATACACCGGCGGGGCGGTGCTGCCCGACGGCGCAAGCATCGACCTGAATCGCACAGCGGTCCCGGTGGAATGGGATGAGGTGAAACAGGCGCTGACCCAATTGGCCGTCCAGCTGGGTCCGACGACGGGATCGATGCAGGGGCCGTTGGGCAAAGCGATCAACCAGGCCGCGGATACGCTGGACGGTAAGGGCGAATCGTTTCACAACGCGTTGCGCGAACTTTCGCAAGCCGCTGGGCGGCTGGGGGATTCGCGCAGCGACATTTTCGGCACCGTCAAGAACCTGCAGGTACTGGTCAACGCACTATCGGCGAGTAACGAACAGATCGTGCAGTTCGCCGGGAACGTCGCGTCGGTGTCGCAGGTGCTCGCCGACAGCTCGCGCCATCTGGATAACACCCTGGGCACGCTGAACCAGGCGCTCTCGGACGTCCGAGGATTCCTGCATGAAAACAACTCGACGATCATCGATACGGTCAACAACCTCAACGACTTCGCGCAGACGCTGAGTGACCAGAGCGAAAACATCGAGCAGGTGCTCCACGTGGCCGGCCCCGGTATCGCCAACTTCTACAACATTTACGACCCCGCGCAGGGCACACTGAACGGCCTGTTGTCGATACCTGAGTTCGCCAACCCCGTGCAATTCATCTGCGGTGGCTCCTTCGAGACCGCCGGCGGGCCAGAAGGGCCCGACTACTTCAGGCGCGCCGAGCTCTGTCGTGAACGGCTGGGGCCAGTGCTGCGCCGGCTTGCCGTGAACTACCCGCCGGTGATGTTCCACCCGCTCAACACGATCACGGCGTACAAGGGTCAGATCATTTACGACACCCCGGAAACCCAGGCCAAGTCGGCGACTCCGATTCCGCAGCTAACCTGGGTACCGGCTCAAGGTGCGCAGCCGTCGCCGCCTGCCCAGAATCCGGCGGATTTGCAGAGCCTGCTTCTGCCGGTTGCCCCGCAGACCGGCGCTCCTCCCGGCCCGCCGCCAGCAGGCGCCAGCACGGGTCCTGCGCCAGGACCCCTTCCGGGCTCCGCGTTCGGTCCCCTGCCCGGCCCCCCGCCGAACCAGGTGCCCAGCGCGCCGGCGCCGACTGACCAGGGCGGTGGCGGATGAATCGGATCTGGTTGCGCGGAAGCGCTTTAGCAGCGAGCAGCGTGCTGCTGGCCGGTTGCCAATTCGGCGGGCTGAACTCTCTGGTGATGCCCGGAACCGCCGGTCACGGCAGCGGCGCCTACTCGATCACCGTCGAGATGCCCGACGTGGCGACGCTGCCGCAGAACTCGCCGGTCATGGTCGACGACGTCACCGTCGGCAGTGTTTCCGGCATTTCGGCCGAGCAGCGGACTGACGGATCCTTCTATGCCGCAGTGAAATTGGCGCTGAATAAGAACGCTGTGTTGCCGGCCAACGCGACGGCGACGGTCGCCCAGACGTCCCTGCTGGGCTCGATGCACATCGACCTGGCTGCGCCCAAGGACAAGCCGGCCACCGGCCGACTGAAGGACGGGTCGAAAATCGCGGAGTCCAACACCGGCCGCTATCCCACTACTGAAGAGGTGCTTTCGGCCCTCGGTATGGTGGTCAACAAGGGCAATCTTGGTGCGCTGGAAGAGATCACCGACGAGACTTACCAGGCCGTCGCCGGTCGGCAAGACCAGTTTGTCGACTTGGTCCCCAGATTGGCGGAGTTGACCGCCGGACTCAACCGGCAGGTCAACGACATCATCGACGCGGTCGACGGATTGAACCGATTCTCCGCGACCCTGGCGCGCGACAAGGACAACCTGGGCCGGGCGCTGGACACGCTGCCTGAAGCGCTCCGCGTACTCAACAAGAACCGCGACCACATCGTCGACGCGTTCGCTGCGCTGAAAAAGCTGGCGACGGTGACCTCCCACGTGCTGGCGAAAACCAAGGTGGACTTCGCCGAAGACCTCAAAGGCCTGTATTCGGTCGCCAAGTCCCTAAACGACAACCGGAGAAATTTCGTCACCTCGCTGCAGTTGCTGCTGACGTTCCCGTTCCCCAACTTCGGCATCAAGCAGGCAGTGCGCGGCGACTACCTCAACGTCTTCACGACCTTCGACCTCACCCTGCGCCGGCTTGGTGAAACGTTCTTCACCACGGCGTATTTCGACCCGAACATGGCTCACATGAACGAGATCCTCAACCCGCCCGATTTCTTGACCGGCGAATTGGCCAACCTGTCCGGACAGGCGGCCGACCCGTTCAAGATTCCGCCCGGCACGGCGTCAGGGCACTAGGGCGGCGCAGATGATCGACAGACTGACCAAGGTCCAGCTCTCCATTTTTGCGGTGATCACCGCCATCACGCTGACCGTGATGGCGATCTTCTACCTGCGGCTGCCCGCCACGTTCGGCATCGGAACCTACGGCGTGAGTGCCGACTTCGTGGCGGGCGGCGGCCTGTACAAGAACGCCAACGTCACCTACCGGGGTGTCGCGGTCGGCCGGGTGGAGTCGGTGGGGCTCAACCCCAACGGGGTTACCGCCGAAATGCGGCTCAACAGCGGCACACCCATTCCGTCGAACGTCACCGCCACCGTCAAGAGCGTGTCGGCCGTCGGCGAGCAATACATCGACCTGGTGCCACCGAGCAGTCCGTCATCGGTGAAGTTGCGCAACGGAGCTCGCATCGAGCGTCGGAACACCCAGATCGGCCAAGACGTCGCCGACCTCTTGAAGCGGGCGGAGGCACTGGTCAACAGCCTCGGCGATACGCGGTTGCGCGAGCTGCTGCATGAGACGTTCATCGCGGCCAACGGCTCGGGTCCGGAACTGGCCCGACTGATCGAGTCCGCCCGGCTGCTCGTGGACGAGGCCAACGTCAACTATCCGCAAGTCTCGGAGCTGATCGATCAGGCGGGCCCGTTCCTGCAGGCCCAGATTCGTGCCGGCGCCGACATCAAGTCGCTGTCTGATGGGTTGGCGCGGTTCACTTCTGAGGTACGTCAGGCCGACCCGCAGCTTCGCTCCACGTTGGCCAACGCCCCGAGCGCGGTCGACGAGGCCAGCACGGCGTTCTCCGGGATCCGCCCCTCCTTCCCCGCGCTGGCCGCCAGCCTGGCCAACCTGGGCCGGGTGGGCGTCATCTACCACAAATCGATCGAGCAGCTGCTGGTGGTCCTACCCCCGTTGTTCGCCGCGATCACCACCGCCGCCGGCGGCGCTCCGCAAGATGAGGGTGCCAAGCTGGACTTCAAGCTCGACCTGAACGACCCGCCGCCCTGCGCCGTCGGCTTCCTGCCCCCGCCGTTGATGCGAACGCCGGCCGACGAGACGCTGCGCGAGCTCCCGAAAGACATGTACTGCAAGGTCGCCCAGAACGATCCCAGCACCGTGCGCGGCGCCCGTAACTATCCCTGCCAGGAGTTCCCCGGCAAACGGGCACCGACGATTCAGTTGTGTCGCGACCCGAACGGCTACGTGCCGGTCGGCCGCAATCCTTGGCGCGGTCCGCCGGTGCCCTACGACACACCGGTAACAAACGGGCTGAACGTGTTGCCGCCCAACAAGTTCCCGTACATCCCGCCAGCCGCTGAACCCGATCCGGGCACTGCGACCGTCGGGCCGCCCCCACCCGGGGTGGTCCCCGGGCCGGGGCCGTTGCCGAACCACCAGCCGGCGTACGCTCCACCGCCGCCAAACGACAACGGGCCACCGCCGCCGTTCACGTCGTGGCAGCCGCCCGGAGTACCGCCCGTGCCGCCCCAGGTCCCCTATCCGAAGTGGCTGCCGCCGCCGCCACCGCCGGAGGGGATCAATCCTCCGCCCCCGGGCCCGGGACCGGAGAAGCCGTGGGGGCCGCCGCCCGGCCCGCAACCCCAGGCCAGCGGTCCGGGCTACGCCACCTACGACCAACGCACCGGAGCCTTTGTGGACCCGGCGGGCGGCACTGGTATTTTCGCGCCCGGTGCCAACGGCGGATCCAGCGCCGAGAATTGGGTGGACCTCATGCTTGATCCAAGGCCGATGTAGTGACAGAAACGACACAACGTGTTCGTCGGCGTGCCGCGCGCGCAGCGGGCCCGGCGAAAGGCACGTCGAGCGAGGCCTTTACCAGTCAGGTCGACGTTCCGGCTCAGCCGAAGCAGCCTGCGAAACCCGTCAAGGCCCTCAAACCGGTCAAGCCGCCGCCGCGGCGGCAGCCACACCGGGTGTTGGTCGGATGGAGCTCGTTCGCCGCCGCGCTGTTGGCGATCGGAGCGCTGGCCGGCGGCCTGGTCTTCATGCTCGTCCAACAGCGGCACGCCGAGGCCGAACAAGTCCGCGATCAGCGCTTTGTGGACACCGCCACGCAGACGGTGGTCAACATGTTCAGCTACAAGCAGGACAACATCGACGAGAGCGTGAACCGCTTCTATAACGGCACCAGCGGCCCGCTGCGCGGCATGCTCGGCGCCAACAACAACATCGAGAACCTCAAGGGCATCTTCCGCTCGACCAATGCGACGTCGGAAGCCGTCATCAATGGCGCTGCTCTGGAAGGCATCGACTCAGTCACCGACAACGCATCGGTGCTCGTGTCAGTGCGGGTCACGGTGGCCGACATCGACGGAGTCGACAAGCCGTCCATGCCGTATCGGCTGCGGGTAATCGTGCACGAGGATGAGCAGGGTCGGATGACCGGCTATGACCTGAAGTATCCCGACGGGGGCAATTGATGCGCTGGCGGCGGTGGCTGATGGTCGTCGCGGGGTACCTGTCGGTCGCAGTCGTCGTCGGGTTGTCCGGGGCGGCCGGTTGGTTCTACTGGGAGCGGGTGGAGACGCGCGGCGAGGCGGCGGCGCGGGCGGTGGTGCCCAAGTTGGCCACCACAGAGATTCCAGAGGTGTTCGCCTACGACTACCAGACCGTCGAACGCAGCCTCTCTGCCGCTTACCCGTTGCTGACTCCCGAATATCGCCAGGAGTTCCAGAAGAGCGCCAATACGCAGATCATCCCGGAAGCCAAGAAACGTGAGGTGGTCGTCCAGGCCAACGTCGTCGGTGTGGGAATCATGACCGCCAAACGGGATTCGGCGTCGGTGAT
>DASZKQ010000209.1:0-4462 GCA_035552835.1 Mycobacterium sp.
GCCCATACCGCAATGTTGGCATGCCTGGGAAACCGGCAACGATGACCGTCGGCCCCTACTTCGACAAGCTGCAGACCGGCCAGGTCTTCGCCGGTGCACCCTCGATGACGCTGACCCCCGGACTGGCCGCCGTGCATCAGAGCATCCTCGGCGACCGGCTGCGGTTGCCGCTGGACGCCGAGCTGTCGGCGGCGGTCACTGGGTTGACCGCGCCGCTGGCCCACCCCGGCCTGGTCTGCGACGTCGCGATCGGCCAGTCGACGCTGGTGACCCAGCACGTGAAGGCCAACCTTTTCTACCGCGGGCTGGTGTTCTATCGATTCCCATCGATCGGTGACACCCTGTTCACCCGCACCGAGGTGGTGGGCTTGAAGAAGAACTCGGCCAAGCCGGAGCGGGCGCCCACCGGGCTGGTGGTGCTGCGGATGACCACCATCGACCAGGTCGATCGGCTGATCCTGGACTTCTACCGCTGCGCGATGCTGCCGCTGAGCCCGGGTGCCGGCCCGAATGACGCGGATCACGCCGACGACCTCTCGAAAGTCGGTGCCGATCTGGCCCCGCCGCCGTCGGCTGTCGACGAGTGGGACGGCGACGTGTTCCGTCAGCGCATCCCCGGACCGGACTTCGATCCCCGTCTGGCGGGCACCGTGCTACACAGCAGTGCCGATGTGGTCAGCAGTGCACCAGAATTGGCTCGTCTGACATTGAATATCGCTGCGGTTCATCATGATTCGCGCATCGGCGGGCGGCGGCTGGTCTACGGCGGACACACCATCGGGCTGGCGTTGGCGCAAGCCAGTCGGCTGTTGCCCAATCTGGCCACGGTGCTGGGCTGGCAGTCCTGCGACCACACCGCTCCGGTCTATGAGGGTGACACTCTCTACAGCGAGCTGCATATCGACTCTGCCGAACCGACCGACAACGGCGGAGTGCTGGGATTGCGGTCGCTGGTATACGCCGTCGGCAATTCACACGATGAGCCCCGGCAGGTGCTGGACTGGCGTTTCACCGCGCTGCAGTTCTAAGCCGCTGACCGGCGGCGCGCACAATGGTGACGTGGATGCGGCATCGGACTGGGCCGACAGCGGGCTGGCGTATCTGACCGGCCCCGCTGACGGGCAGCCGGACTTCTCCCGCGCCGCTGTGCTGGCCGAAGCCCGCCGGGTAGCCGCCGATATAGCCCAATTGTTAGGTCTCGAGATCGACGCCGCCACCATCTTGGCGGGCCGGGCGGCGATCCTCGGGCTGAGTCGCCGCGGCCGCGTCTCGGCGGGTGGCGCCACCCGATTGCTGGCCACCGCGGACGGCTGGTGCGCGGTCGCGCTGCCGCGCGCGGATGACGTTGCAACGCTGCCCGCGCTGCTGGAGGCCGACGCGGTTCCCGACGACCCTTGGGTCGCGCTTTCTCATTGGGCGGCAACGCGTTCGACCGAGGCTGTGGTTGCCCGCGGCGAGCTGCTCGATATCGCGGTGGCCGGTCGGGGGGAAGTCTGCGCGGAGCCACCGGCGGTGCGACGGGGTCGGCGCGGTGTCGGCCCGCGGCCGGTGGATGGCTTGCTGGTGGCCGATCTGTCGTCGTTGTGGGCGGGTCCGCTGTGTGCACAGCTGCTCGCTCGCGCCGGCGCCGTCGTCGTCAAGGTGGAAAGCCCGAGCCGACCCGACGGCACCCGTAGCGGCGAGCCCGCCTTCTTCGATTGGATGAATTTCGGGAAGCTTTCCTACGCAATCGATTTCGACCACGCCGCTGATGCGCTGCACCAGCTGCTATCGGCCGCCGATATCGTCATCGAGGGCTCCCGTCCGGCGGCGCTGCGGCGCCGCGAGTTGAGTGCCGACGAGGTGCCCGGCCGGGCGGGGCGAATCTGGTTGCGAATCAGGGGTTATCGTGGCCAGCCGCACCGTTCGGCGTTCGGCGACGACGCCGCGGTGGCGGGTGGGCTGGTCGGTGCCGGTACGCAAGGACCGGTGTTCTGCGGCGACGCGATTGCCGACCCGCTGAGCGGACTGGAGGCGGCACGTGCGGTGGGGCAGTCGCTGCGCCGCGGCGGCGGGGAGGTGATCGACGTATCGATGGCCCAGGTCGCGGCGAGGTATGCCGCGCTGCCGCGGGCGTCGTCGAGTTCCGCTGCGCCTGTCGCGCCGCCCCAATCGCCGCCACCCAGCTCGTCAGCGTCGCCGCTGGGTGCCGACAACGGCGCGGTACGCCACATCGTGTCCGAGAGACTCTGTACGCCATGCTGATTCAGCGGGCGACGACGCTTGGCGGTGTGGTCGTCGACCTGCGCCTGGGCGCACATATCGACGAGGTCGCCGACACGTTGGACCCGCGACCAGGCGAGGACGTGCTCGACGCCGCCGGCGGAACCCTGCTGCCCGGGCTGCACGATCACCACGTGCACCTGCACTCTGCGGCCGCCGCCGCGACGTCGGTTCGGGTCGGGCCGCCGCAGGTACGCGACCGGGTCGCCCTGGCCAACGTGTTGGCGAGCGCGCAGGAAGGCGAGGACGGCTGGATCCGCGCCGTCGGCTACCACGATTCAGTTGCCGGACCGCTGGACCGGGCGGCGCTGGACGCCATGATCCCGACCGTGCCGCTGCGAATTCAGCACCGCAGCGGGGTGCTGTGGATGCTCAACTCCGCGGGTCTGGCTCGGATTGGTCTCGCGGACCATCCCGACGGCCGGCTGCGCAGTGCCGTCTCGTGGTCGGGCGCGCTGAGCCGCGGCCAAACCAACCTGGCCGACCTGAGTGCTCGGCTGAGCCGCTACGGAGTTACCGGAATCACCGATGCCACACCGGATCTCGATGCCAGCGACATCGTGCGGTTAGCCGAACTGCGTCGGCGCGGCGAACTGCGCCAACAGGTGCACTGCCTGGCCCCCGGCAAGCGCATCCTGCACGACGACGACCTGGACCTCGAGCGGCTCGCTGAGTGGATCGCGGACCGGCACCGCGGCGGCGGGCCGGTCGCCATCCACTGCGTGACGGCGGTCCAGCTGCTGGTGACGATCGCAGCGCTGCGCCAAGCCGGCACCCACCCGCGCGACCGCATCGAACACGCCGCCGTGGCGCCGGCGGACTGCATCACCGACCTCGCCGAACTCGCGGTGACCGTGATAACCCAGCCCAACTTCGTTGCCGAGCGCGGCGATCAGTATCTCGACGACGTTCCCGCCGCCGAGCACCACCAACTGTGGCGGGTGGCGTCGCTGCTGCGGGCCGACGTGCCGGTGGCCTTATCGACCGATATGCCGTTCGGCCAACCTGACCCGTGGGCGGCCATGCGGGCGGCGGTACACCGCACCACACCGAGCGGAACCGTGCTGGGCGCCGATGAACGGGTTTCGGCGCGAACAGCTTTGAGCATGTTCTTCGGATACCCCGAGCAGCCCGCCCGGGCGCGTACCCTCCAACCTGGAGAGCCCGGGGACCTCTGCATGCTGAGCGCGCCGCCGGAATCGGCGCTGGCCGAGTTGGACGCCGGCATGGTCGCCGCGACGATCATCGGCGGCCAAATTGCTTATGCGGCCGAATGAATCAGGAGATTTTGCCGACGAGGTAGCGCTGCAACGTGGGTGCCACCGCGTCAACCAGGGTGTCGACATCCATGGACTGGATCGGCTCGACGCGGACCCCGTAGCGCATGATGCCGAGACCGACCACTTGTGAGGCACACAGCGATGCGCGAAACGTGATCTGGTCGGCCCCCAGCGCTTTCAGCAGCGGGTCGAAGACCGGGCCGATGAACAGACCCTGCGCGATGTCGACCGTCTTGGCCAGGCCGGCCGAGGCGATCGCGCTCGCGGCGAACGGCCCGCCACCGGTGGCATCCCAAGTGGTGAGCAGCATGTACAGCGTTCGCCGACCGGCTTGGTTGACCCCTCCGCGGATGATCCGGTCGATGAAGTCTCGTGTCCCGAATGGCAGCCGTAGCTTACGCGCCACCGGGTCAAGAATCCCGCGCGACGGCTTCTCGCGACCGGTCACGCTGTCAGGATGAGCGCAACGCTGACAAAGTTCAAGCATCGACCGCGGCGCGTCGCGCCGTGTCGAATCAGTGCGGTAGATCCCGAAACGGTGTGTTGCGGTACGGCTCAGGCTCTTTCGGCAGGCCCAGCACACGCTCGCCGACGATATTGCGTTGAATCTGGTCGGTCCCGCCGCCGATCGAGGTGAAGTAGGCGTTCATCGTCCGGAATGTCACCGCGTCGCCAACGGGGTTCTCCGGTCCGGCCAACATCGCTTCAGCGCCGACGATTTCGGTTTCGACGCGGGCGGTCTCATGCAGGATCCGTGACATCGCGATCTTCCCAAGCGCCATCAGCGCCGCCGCCTCGCCACGATCGACCGTGGCCTTCGACCGCTGGGTGTTCCAACGGTTGACCGTCGCCATCGCGTCGACCCGCGCGATCTGCTGACGAATGTAGGGGTCGTCCAGCTTGCCGGCTTCGCGCGCCAA
>DASZKQ010000210.1:0-5477 GCA_035552835.1 Mycobacterium sp.
CTACCGGGACACCTTGCTCGACCGGCTCAGCAATCCCCGGATGAGCGATCAATTGTCGCGGCTGGCTCGTCGGGGATCGAGCAAAATACAGTCATTTGTTTTGCCCTCCCTGCAGGAAGCGATCGCGCAGGGCAGACCGCACACCCTTCTGATGTTGGCTGTTGCCGGCTGGGCGCGTTACATGCACGGCCACGACCTCAAGGGGCGCAAACTCCGCCTCGAAGACTCTCAGGCGATACCGCTGAGTAGGTTGGCGACCATGGCAGGCAACAACCCCGATCCGTTGGTGGGGCATGAAATGTTCACCGAGTTACGGATGGTTCCCGGCTTCGCGGAGCGCCTGCGCGACATGATTGCGGATATCGACGAACGGGGTGTGGTGCCGACATTGCGCCAAGCGATGCGGGACGACGAGCGGGAGCTGGTGTCGCGATGACCGACGGATTGAGCATTGTGCGCGAATTCGACCCTGCACCAATCACCACGTTGCTTTGTGACGCCGATGACAACCTGTTCCCTTCGGAGAGGCCAGCATTCGCCGCCTCGACCGAGGTGACGAATCGCTTCCTGGCCAGGTTCGGCGTGACCGCTCCGCTCAGCGCCGAGGAGCTGCGTAAGCGGGCCGTCGGGAAAAACTTCCGCAGCACTGCTCTCGACCTGGCTGTGCAGTGCGAAGTGCCATTCGAGCGGACCCTGGCGCAGGGCTGTCCCGCGGCGCTTGTTGCTTCAGACAGCGATGTCGCAGCCGGCCGCGCGTTGTGCGCCGACGAACTCGAGCAGTGGGTGCTCGAAGAGCGCGAACGGGTCACCGCTCATCTGGGCGTGACCTTGAAGCCAGATCCGCAGGTACTCGAACCATTGCGCGACCTCGCGTCGCAATATGCGCTGACGGCTGTCAGCTCCAGCGCTCTCAAGCGGTTGAATGCCTGTTTCACTGCGACTGGCCTGGATCCGCTCATACCGGTGGATGTGCGCTTCAGCGCGGAGGATTCCCTTCCCGTGCCGACAAGCAAGCCGGACCCGGCGGTGTATCTGCATGCCGGCCAGGAACTGGGCGTCGAAGCCCATCAAGGTCTGGCCATCGAAGACTCCGTGGCCGGCGTCACCTCCGCGGTCGCGGCCGGCTACCTCACCATCGGGAACCTGATGTTCGTGTTACCCGACGAAAGGGATTGCCGCCGTGCGGAATTGATTGATGCCGGCGCAGTTGCGATAGCGGACTCGTGGCGAGCTCTCGCTGATGTCCTCATGTTGTCGACCGTCAGAGGCGCAGTTTCTCCGCTTACGTAAGCGTGCGCCACTCACGCAATGACGATTCGGGCCTCGGCCCGGGAGGAGTCGTGCAATCGTGGCTACCCTGATGAAACTAAACAATGCAGCGCTGGGAAGGCTGCCGATCGCTACGCCGAACTATGATCGCGGCAGCGTCGGCGTCGGTATCGCGCATATCGGGGCCGGTCACTTTCACCGGGCGCATCAGGCCATGTACATCGACCGGTTGCTGCAGCGGAGCTTGGCGCGCGAGTGGGGCATCTGCGGGGTAGGGGTGCTGCCCGGCGACTGGACAATGCGCGACGTCCTGCGTGACCAGGACGGTCTCTACACGCTGGTTCTGGAGAACCCGGACGGCAGCCAGGACGCACAAGTGATCGGCTCGATCATCGACTACCGCTACGCACCCGACGACCCGGAGGCGGCATTGGAGTTGCTCGCCGCGGCAACCACCCGGATCATTTCGCTGACCATCACCGAGGGCGGCTACCGCGATCCTGACGGGCCCGCGTTCGCGTTGATCACCGAGGCGCTGGCCAGGCGCCGCGGCCGCGGAATCGCCGCACCGACAATCGTGTCCTGCGACAACATCGAGAGCAACGGAGAGGTCGCGCGGCGCGCCATCCTCGCGCATGCCGAACAACGGGATCCCGGGCTCGCCGAGTGGGTGGCGGGACATACCCCCTTTCCGAACTCGATGGTGGACCGGATCACCCCGGCCACCACACTGGAGATGGCCGCGGCGGTGCGGCGCGACTTCGGTGTTGACGACCGGTGGCCGGTGGTGGCCGAGCCGTTCAGCGCCTGGGTCCTCGAAGACGACTTCTCCGATGGCAGGCCGCCGCTGGAGCAGGCGGGCGTGCTGCTGGTCGACGATGTCGGCCCGTACGAGTCGATGAAGCTGCGGCTGCTCAACGCCGGGCATCAGTGCCTGTGCTATTTCGCCCGGCTGTGCGGATTCGAGTTTGTCCACGAGGCGGCGCGTGATCCGTTGTTTGCCGAATTCTTGCTCGCCTATTTCGATTTCGAGGCCATCCCGACGCTGGCACCGGTGCCCGGGATCGACCTTTATGACTACACGCGGAAACTAATCGAGCGGTTCGCCAACCCAGGCGTGCGCGACACCGTTGCGCGGCTGTGCGCCTACTCGTCGGATCGCATCCCGAAATGGCTGCTTCCGGTGATCCGGGACAACCTGGCCAGCGATGGGTCGGTTCGACTGGCGGCAGCGACGGTGGCAAGCTGGGCCCGCTACGCCGAGGGCGTCAACGAGTGGGGTGAGCCGATCGAGGTGGTGGACCAGCTGGCGGACTCGCTGGTACCGATCGCCCGATCGCAGTACAAGCATCCCACCGCGTTCATCGAGATCACCGCGGTGTTCGGGGATCTTGCCCAACAGCCAAGCTTCGTCCAGGCATACCGCTGGGCGCTGGATTCCTTGCATCGCAAGGGAGCTCGGGCGACGCTGGAGGCTTTAGTGCGATGACCCGCGGGCTGGTGATCGGCGAAGCCCTGATCGATATTGTCGAGCAGGACGGGCGGGTCAGCGCTGAGCACGTCGGCGGCAGCCCACTCAATGTCGCCGTCGGGCTGGCCCGACTGGGCCGCGACGTCGACTTCCTGACCCGCATCGGCGACGACGCACGCGGTCGGCGCATTGCCCAGTACATTAATGATGCAGGGGTGCAACTAGTTTCGGGAAGCCAAGCCGCTGCCCGGACAGCGACGGCGCGATTGACCGTCGACGAGGACGGCTCGGCCAGCTACGTGTTCGATCTGGATTGGCAGCTTTCCGGTACACCGGTAGTGACGCCGCCGCTGGTCGTACACACCGGATCGATTGCGGCCGTGCAGGAACCGGGCTGCCTGGCGGTCGCGGCGCTCGTCGACACCTACCATGTCTCGGCCACAATCACCTTCGATCCCAACGTGCGTCCGTCGTTGATTGTCGATCGAGATCTGGCCCGCGAACGCATCGAGCGCCTCGTCGAGCGCAGCGACATCGTGAAAGTCAGCGAAGAGGACCTGCGCTGGATCGACCCCGACCATCCGCCCGAGCGGACTGCGCAAACCTGGCTGGCGTTAGGTCCCGCCATTGTCGTGGTGACGATGGCTGACCGAGGAGCGGCGGCGGTCTGCGCAGCCGGCGAAACGCGGGTGGCGGCCCGACGGGTTCAGGTGGTCGACACCGTCGGCGCCGGCGACGCGTTCATGGCCGGCCTGATCGACGCGGTGTGGGGATCGGGCTTGTTGGGCGCCCAGCGACGTGCCGAGCTTGCCGGGATCGACCTCGATGCGCTGACAGCGGCAATCGAGGCCGCCAGCAACGCGGCGGCGATTACCGTAGCCCGGGCGGGCGCCGACCTACCGGATCGGGCGGCGCTGAACGAAGGGCCATGATTTGACCGCGTGGGCGGGACGAATCGGCGCAACAGCGGCCGATAGCAACGAAGTCGCTTTGCAGAAGCGTCTCGCAGTTGTGCTATGCGCGGGGACCCTGCCGTTCACGGTGCTGTGGAGCCTGATCTACTTGGCGGTGCATGCCCCGCTCGCCGCCGCGGTACCGGCGTTCTATTCGGTCTTCACACTGGTAAACACCGCTTTGTTCGCCTGGACTCGCAATCTCGAGTTCTATCGCTTTACCCAACTGCTCGTGATCCTGATCCTGCCGTGGCTGGTGACGATCGCGCTGGGCGGCTTTCGGCCGTCCAGCGCGGTCATTATCTGGGCGGCACTGTGTCCGCTGGGCTCGCTGTTGCTCGAAGAGCCCAAGCGCACGCTGTTTTGGATCGTCGGCTTCGTCGCGCTGCTGCCTATCACCGCCCTGCTGCAACCTCATCTGACGTCGGCGCATCTACCCGACGCGTTCGTGACGTGGTTCTTCGTGCTCAACCTCGGAACGGTGATTACGGTCATATTCGGGCTGCTGCACTACTTCGTCCGCCGCCGCGACTTCTTCCAGCAAAGCTCGGAGATGCTGCTGCTCAACATCCTGCCGAGGGAAATCTCCGAGGCCCTGAAGACGCAACCGCGCGCGATCGCCGCCCACTACGACGAGGCCAGCATCCTGTTCGCCGACATCGTCGAATTCACCCCGATGGCGGCGACCATGATGCCGCTGACCCTAGTTGACCTGCTCAATGACGTGTTCGAATGCTTCGACGATCTCGTCGACAAATACGACCTGGAGAAGATCAAGACGATCGGCGACTGCTACATGGTCGCGGCAGGTGTGCCGCGCCCGCGGGTCGATCACGCCCAGGCTTTGGTCAACTTCGCGCTCGACATGCAAGCAGAGATCGGCAAACGGACTTTCGGCGGGCGCAGACTCGCCTTCCGCATCGGCATCAACTCCGGACCGGTGGTCGCCGGCGTCATCGGCCGCAGGAAATTCATCTACGACCTCTGGGGCGAGACGGTGAATATGGCCAGCCGCATGGAGTCGCACGGCCAAAGCGGCGTCATCCAAATCACGCGTAATACGTTCGACCTTGTCACCGGTGAATTCGATTGTGAGGCTCGCGGGACGATCGAGGTCAAAGGGGCGGGTCGCGTCGAAACGTGGCAGTTAACCGGTAGGAAGCCAGCGGCTGGCAGTTAAGCGCTTATCCGGGTAGTCGTATGGGCATACTGGCTCTATGCGTTCCATCTGGAAGGGTTCGATCTCCTTCGGGCTGGTCAACGTCCCGGTCAAGGTGTACAGCGCGACCGAGGACCACGACATCAAGTTTCATCAGGTGCACGCCGAGGACAACGGCCGCATTCGGTACAAGCGCGTGTGCGAGGTATGCGGCGAAGTTGTCGAGTACCGCGATATCGCGCGGGCATACGAATCCGATGACGGCCAGATGGTGGTGATCACCGACGACGACATCGCAACCCTGCCCGAAGAACGCAGCCGCGAAATCGACGTGCTGGAATTCGTGCCGGCACGCGACCTCGACCCGATGATGTACGACCGCTGCTACTTCCTCGAGCCGGAAGGCAAGTCAACCAAATCGTATGTACTGCTTGCCAAGACGCTGGCCGAGACCGATCGGGTGGCGATCGTGCATTTCGCTTTGCGCAACAAGACCCGGCTTGCGGCGTTGCGGGTCAAGGATTTCAGCAAGCGCGAGGTGATGGTGATCCATACGCTGTTGTGGCCCGACGAGATTCGTGACCCCGATTTCCCGGTGCTGGACAAGAAGGTCGACATCAAGCCG
>DASZKQ010000211.1:0-6773 GCA_035552835.1 Mycobacterium sp.
GGGCTCAGGATGCTGCCGCCATGTACAGCTACGCGGCCAGCTCGGCAGCAGCCTCGGCGCTGGCACCGTTTACCCCGCCCAAGTCGACCACGAACCCGGCAGGCCTGACCGGTCAGTCCGCCGCGGCGGCCCAGGCTGCCGGCACTTCGGCCGGCAGCCACGCGCAGACCGTCGCGTCGACGTCGCTGTCCGCGGCTCCTCAGACGTTGCAGGGACTCTCACAGCCGACGCAGTCGTCGTCCGGTCTCTCGGGACTGTTGACGGGCAACGGTGCGACGCTGGCATCCTCAAGCGCCTCGGGCGCGTCTGGAGGGCTGAGCGCGCTGACGGGTCTGGCGGGCTCGACGGGTAAGGGCGTCGGCACCAGTGCGGGCAAGGGCGCCAGCTCGGGCCTCGGGGCGCTCAGCAGCCTGACGGACATCGCGTCGTCGTCGTCCAGTGGAGTTGCCGATTTGGGCTCGGACGCAGCCGGTCTCGGTTCCAATGGCGCCGGCTTGGGAGCCAGCGTCGGCGGACTTGGCACGGGTTTCCCGGGCGTCGGGCTGAATTTCCCTGTCGCCGACTCGCTGTTGGGGTCGCAAGGATTGGGGTCCCCGGGCTTGGGCGGATTCGGTTTGTCATCTGCTCTTGGCGGTCCGACGTCGATGGGCGGCCTTGGCTTTGGTCCTGCGGGCAGCATGGCGACTATGGGGCAGGCAAGCTCGGTGGGGGCACTCTCGGTGCCGCACAGCTGGACGGAAGCCGGGCCGGCCGCCGCCGGGTCGGTGAGCCCCCCCAGTGCGATGGCGGTCCCCAGCAACGGCTTTGGCGCGGCACCGGCCGCAGCCGCGAACGGGTCGGCTATGGCTCAGTCGTCGATAACGAGTCAGGTCGCACGCGAGTCGGGCGATGTGTTGCAGCGAATCGGGTTGCGCTCCACCGTGCTCCCGCACCTGGCCGGGTAGCCTTCAAAAATGCTGTGGCCCGCACACCATTTGATGTGCGGGTGTTGTGGGGGTTAGGCCCAGCTAGACCCGACCGCGCTGTCGGTGGAGTTCATGTTGTTGCCGGCGGTTTGGACCTTTTGGCCGTGAGAGTTGGCTTGTTCGTAGATGACCTGGAAGTTGCGGCCCAACTGGGTGATGAACTCCTGGCAGGCCACCGAACCCGAACCGCCCCAGAAGTCACCGGCGGCCAGCACATCGCGCACGATGGACTGGTGCTCGGCCTCCAACGACGCGGCCTGGGCGCGAATCAATGCGCCGTGGGCATCCACGTCGCCGAACTGGTAATTAATCGACATTTCGATGTCTCCTAAATGGCTTGAGGGATGGGCTAGCTGGACAGGATCTGCTGGGAGGCCTGCTCTTGGGTTTCGTAGTTGTTGGCGTCGCGGATCAGCCCGTCGCGCACGCCGTGGAGCATGTTGACGATGTTGCGGAAGGCCTGGTTCATCTGGCCCATGGTGTCGTAGGACGTCATCTGCGCGGTGCCACTCCAGCTGGCACCGGCGATGTTTTGGCTCGATGCCCACATCTTGCGGGCCTCGTCCTCCACCGTCTGGGCGTGCACATCGAAACGGCCCGCCATCGACCGCATCTCGTGCGGGTCAGTCATAAAACGCGTAGGCACTTAACTTGTCTCCTTGATTGAGTAGTGATCGGAGTGCAATAGACCCCGGAGTTATGCGTGATAGCCGGACTGGTTACCCGAGGTAACCGCCGACCTGCGACACACGGCTGATCCCCCCTTTCCCGCTACCCGGCTGCCACCACAGTGGGACGGACTTCATCGACGGCGTTTTCTAGCCCGCCGCGGCTGCGTTGGCGGCCTCGGTGGCCGCATACGACCCGGCGCTGGTGCCCAGCGTGTTCACGAACATCTCGTGGATCGCCGCCGCCTGCGCACTCACCGCCTGATACAGCTGAGCGTGCGCGACGAACTGGGCCGCCGTCAGCGCCGAAACCTCGTCGGCGGCAGCCGGAACGACGCCCGTCGTCGGGGCCGCCGCGGCCGCGTTTTGCGAGTTCACCGCCGAGCCGATGCCTTGCAGGCTGCCGGCGGCTGCCGACAACGCCTCCGGCTGTGTGGTTACAAACGACATTCAGCTTCCCTCCTTGGTCGTTTCAGCAATACGCCCGTGGATGAGAATAGACCGGCGCTCCGTTCCTTGCCGCTGCTAGAGCTGGGTGTTTGCAACTGTTCACCAGTCGGCAACAACTGTTCACCTTCAGTAACGGCTGAGTAACAAGGGGCGCCCAGGGAAGGCTGGTCAGCACTCCTCAGGGGTCCATGACCTGCGTAGATTTAATGATCTCAGCTCGGCAACGGTTTCTGCCTCGACGGCGACTCAACGGCTAGCAACCGAGCGCGGCAAGAAACCGGGACTTGCAAAGCATAAAAATCTAGCCGCGGATAAGGTCAACACCGCGCTCGTTGTACATGCGTCCAGCAAAAATTGCCCGCGGCCATGCAGGCCACCCGCCCGGCTGGCTTGCCGCCAACCGGCCACTGAACTTTGGGTGACCAAACGTTCTCGAAAAGCCAGCAACCGTTAGAGGCAGTTAGGATCTGGGCATGCCGTTGACCAGCGGCGCGACCTTCTCTGGATATAGCGTCCTGCGATCATTGGGGCGCGGTGAGATGGGCGACGTCTACCTCACCCAGCATCCGCGGTTACCGCACTGGAATGCCTTGAAGGTGTTGTCCGCGACGCTGACCGAAGACCGTGAGTTCCGCGACCGCTTCATGCGGGAAACCCCAATCGCCACGACGCTGTATCACCCGCACATTCTCGAGGTCGAGTATCGCGGCGAGACCGACGGGCAGCTGTGGATCACGATGGACTACGTCAACGGCACCAGCGCCGCGCAGCTCATCGCTAACCGGTTCCCGACGGGGATGCCTGCCGGCGAGGTGCTCGCCACCATCACCGCCGTCGCCGACGCGCTTGATTACGCGCACAGCCGGGGCATACTGCACCGCAACGTGAGACCCACAAACATTCTGTTCACCAGCCCAGCCGAGGGTGAACAACAAATACTCCTCACCGACTTCGGGATGGCCCGGCAGCTCGGTGACCCCAACGGCGCCCCGGCGCCCGATCTCACCGGTGAAGCGGTCGCCTACGCAGCACCCGAACAATTGTCGGGCTCGGACATCGACGGACGCGCCGACCAGTATGCGCTTGCCGCCACGGCGTTCCACCTGCTCACCGGAGCGCCGCCGTTCCAGCAGTCGAATCCAGTCGCCGTCATCAGCCAACATCTGACGGCGGCGCCGCCAAGCCTGCGAGGTCGGCGGCCCGACCTCGTGCGCCTAGACGACATACTCGCGACCGCGCTGGCCAAAAACCCCCACGATCGGTTCCACAGCTGCCGTGCATTCGCGGACGCGCTTAGCTACAGCGCCGGGGCCTGGACCGGTGATCGCAGTCCCGAGGCCTACCTCACCGTCGTCGACTATCCCGACGACATGCCGGAGGCTCAGCCCACAATGGGTGATGCGGCGCCGTCCGGCGTCTTCCCGGCGTGGGCGAGAACCGTCCGGCGTCTTGCCCAGCATCACGCCACCACCGGACAGCCGGTCGGCGCCGATGGGTCGACCGCACCGGCGGCGGTTGGGCGCCGCCGGTGGCCCTGGGTTGTTGGGCTGGGCAGCACGGCGGCTGCGCTGTGCATCGGGCTGCTCGGCGTCGGCATTGTGATCGGTCGCGGCAACGACACCGCGCCCAAACAAGCCGCCGGCCCGCTGACGGCCATCCGAAGCTCCGCTCCAGCGGCTGCTCCAACGACTACCAGCAGCCGTAACTTTCCCGGTCCGGGAGAAGCGCTCGACGGGTCCTACCGGGTCGACGTCAATCGCGAACAACAGACCTACAACAGCACCCCCGACCCACAACCGCCAAACATCAGCACCTGGTGGGCTTTCCGCACTTCGTGCACACCGACGGCCTGCGTTGCCACCGGGACCATGCTGGACGACAATGACCACCAAAATCTGAGCCCCGCAGGTGGTGATAAGCCGCTCGTGCTGGATTTCCGTGACGGTGCATGGCAGTCGCGACCGGACAAGGTGCTGTTCGCCTGCCTGGGACCGAATGGAGCGCCAGCCAAACAAACCACCACGCAGGCGATCCGGCTGCAGCAATCGCACGGTGCGCTCCGCGGCACAATGACCGTCACAGTCAACAGCAACGAATGCAGCCAACAAGGCGCGACGATCGAAATCCCGGCGGTGGCCGCGCACGTCGGTGAGGTACCGCCGGGAGTCCAGGTGCCCAGCGCGCCGCCGACCGCCCCACCCGCGCCGGTCACGACGAGGCCGACCCGCTGAGAGCCGGCTCGGTGCGCCCGGTCAGCCGAATCGCAGCGGCAAACTCTTGAGCGCAAAAGTCTTGCTGGGGAAACGTATCTCGGGCTCATAGCCGGGCGCCAGTTCGAACTCGGGGATTCTCTTGAGCCATTCGCCGACGATCACGGTCAGCTCGATACGCGCCAAATGAGAGCCCAGGCAGCGATGGGGTCCGCCGCCGAATCCCCAGTGCCGGTGCACCTTACCGTCCATGACCAACTCGTCGGTCGAGATCGAGTCGCTGCCATCCCGGTTGATCGCGGCCATGCACAAGAACACCGACGAGCCCTTGGGCAACATCATGCCGCCGACGACGACAGTCTCGGTAAGTACCCGCGGCGCCACCGGCGCCGACGGCTCCAGCCGGACGATCTCCTCGATGAAAACCCGGATCTGCCTCGGATTATCGCGCAGCATGCTGCGCAGTTCGGGTCTGCGTGCCAGTTCCAGCAGGGAGAAACCGATCGCCGCGGTCACGGTGTCCAGTCCGGCCAGGATCAACAAGTGACTCATCCCCAGCAGCTCAAGATCCGTGAAATTGCCCTCACCGGTCATCACCCGAGACAACATGTCCGAACCCGGGTTTTCCCGCCGCCGCTTTATCGCGTCGGTCAGGTATTCGTACAGGTCGCGCGCCGGGGCGGCGAGGTCGGCCTCGGTGACATAGGGTTTGTCGGCGATTATGGCGTCTTTCCAGGCGATCAGGCGATCCCGGTCCTCCAGCGGCAGACCGTAGAGATCGAGGAACACCTGGAAGGGATACAGGCTCGCGAGATCTTTCATCACCTCGCACTCGCCCCGGCTGGCGAGGGCGTCGATCATGTCAGCGGCGTGGCGGACAAGCACCGGTCGCGACTTAGTCAATCCGTGCGGGCTGAAATACGGCTGCAGGATTTTGCGGTACCGGGTGTGTTCTGGCGGGTCGAACGCCAGTGGAATCACCGGTATCGGACTGCCGGGGGGTTGAAGCGCCAACCGTGATGAAAAGACCTTGGGATTGCGCAGTGCTGCCAGCACGTCCTCGCGGCGGGTGAGGTAGTAGTAGCCGTTCATGAACACCACCGGGCCGGCGTCCCGCAGAACCGTCCACCCAACACCACGGTCGGCGGTCATCGGCAAGCTGTAGTAGTCAAGCCGCGGTAGGTGAAAGTCCCCGTACAAGCTTTCATTAAGGGTGCTCATACGCGCGCTCTTCCCGTCGTTCGTTGTCTTGGTTCGCCGTCGCGTGCGCTGCCGCGGGACTTTCAACATGGTAAGTGTCTTTTAGAATCGGCAGGTGTCCGGTCGAGGAAGGACAGCTCGATGAAGGTTCGTCTCGAACAGTCGAAATGCGTTGGGCATGCGCAGTGTTATGCGGTCGACCCCGTACTTTTTCCAATCGACGAGTCCGGCTACTCCATCCTCGAAGAACACGAGGTTCGGCCCGAGGATGCGCAGGTGACTCGTGACGGCGTCGCAGCCTGTCCGGAGATGGCGCTGATCCTGGAAGAGGATTGATAGCAATCAGCTTCGGACACCGGCTAATTGACGTCGACTACCGGTCAAGACTCTGGGAGCTGATGCGGGAACCGGCCCCGCAACCCCTGGAGCAGACGCTGGACTTCGTCCATGCGCACGCGGAGCTGCATCAGGTCCCACGACGACGCGGAGCGGTCGGTGTCGAGTTGTTGATCCGCGGCCCCCGGTATGCGGTGCGCGAGTTCGTGTAACTCGGCGGACTCGGCCTGCAGAAGCCTTTCGAAGACCCGAGCCTGAGCGACCTCAGCAGGCGTCACCGGGCGCGGCATTACGCTGGCCGCTGCCAGCGTGCGATGACCGCTAACGGTTTTCGCGGGTACCCGGGCGTCGATGTATTCAGCAGCTGCGGCCCATCGCCCGCGGCTATTTCGGGGCCGCCGGGACAAAGCCAGAGAAACAGATGAGTTAGCGGGTTGCACCATGTATCTCTCCTGCCCCAGCCCCCGATTGTTCACCCATCCGAAACCTACTCCCCGGCTTTCGTCTGTCTCTAGGTCTTCGGGAGATATTCCGACTGTTCATGTTTGGGCCACGGACGCGACACCATTCGACGCCGACCATTTACCTTGGCCGTCTCGATGGTGTAGTGGCGATGGGTCAGCGTCGTTCGCGCTCAAGCCCATCAAGGGACCCGAGCGCGAACGCCCTTGACTCAACGAGTTACGTACGTGGCCTGGTGATCAGCCCGCAAACGGCGGGCGCGCCATCACCGTGGGTTTGAACCCATATCGGGGACCCGCACCGCTGCCGAAGCCGCCGCCCCCGGCACCAGCCAGTGGCATACCGCCCAGCAGGTTTCCGCCACCGCCGCCCTCCGGGGCAGCGCTGACGCTGCTGACCGGCAGCGGAGCATGCGGGGCCGCCAGCGGAGCTCCGCCGATCCACGACGGTGGCACCGCCAGTTTGCCGCCAATCGAGCCCGC
>DASZKQ010000212.1:0-4201 GCA_035552835.1 Mycobacterium sp.
CTTCGCGGTGTGGCTGGGCGAACACCGCGGCGAGATCGAAACGCTGCTGATCCAGGAAACCGGCAAGTCCGCCGTCGACGCGGCGCAAGAGGTGCCGCTGCTGATCATGATCCTGTCGTACTACATCAAGACGATGGAGAAGGCGCTGGCGCCCGAGCGCCGGCCAGCGGCGTTGCCGGTCCTGGCCATCAAGAAAGTCACCGTGCACTACCGGCCGCGGCCGGTGGTGGGGATCATTGCGCCGTGGAACTACCCGGTGGCCAACGCGCTGATGGACGGCATCGGCGCCTTGGCCGCGGGCTGCTCGGTGTTGCTGAAGCCGTCCGAGCGCACCCCGCTGACAGCCGAGGTGCTGCGTCGCGGCTGGCTTGAGTCGGGTGGGCCCGACGTGCTGGCACTGGTTCAGGGCGCCCGCGAGGTCTCCGAAGCCGTCATCGACAACGTCGATTTCGTGCAGTTCACCGGATCTAGCGGCACCGGACGCAAAGTGATGGAGCGCGCCGCCCGCCGGTTGACGCCGGTCAGCCTGGAGCTGGGTGGCAAGGACCCGATGATCGTCCTCGAGGACGCCGACGTCGAGTTGGCCGCGCACGCCGCCGTGTGGGGCGCGATGTTCAACGCCGGACAGACTTGCGTATCGGTCGAACGGGTCTACGTGCTGGAGCCGGTCTACGACCAGTTCGTGAAGTCCGTGGTGCGCGACGTGCAGGCGCTGCAGGTCGGCGCCGGCGACGGGCATAGCTTCGGCGGGCTGATCGACGAGCAGCAGCTGGCCCTGACCGAGCGCCACGTCCGCGAGGCAGCGGCCGCGGGCGCGCGGGTGTTGACCGGCGGAAAACGCGCCGACAAGCCGGGCAGCTTCTATCAGCCGACGGTGCTCGTCGACGTGGACCACACGATGACGTGCATGACCGAGGAGACCTTCGGCCCCACGCTGCCGATCATGAAGGTCGGCTCCGTCGACGAAGCCATCCGACTGGCCAACGACAGTGAATACGGGTTGAGTGCTTCAGTGTTCTCCCGTGATGTTGATCGGGCGAAAGATATTGCGCTGCAGCTTGATTGCGGCGCGGTCAACATCAACGACGTGATCGCCAACCTGATGTGCACGACGGCGCCGATGGGCGGTTGGAAGACGTCGGGTATCGGCGCACGGTTCGGAGGCGCCGACGGGCTGCGCAAATACTGTCGCGTCGAGACGGTGGTCGGGCCTCGCACCAATGTTGGTGCGGGCGGCAACTACTACCACAATTCGCTCAGGGCGCTGACCCGGATGAACCGGATGCTGACCCGGCTGGCGCTGGCGCGTCCGCGTCGCGTCGCCAAGTAAGCGCGTGCGGTTCGCGGTCACGGCGCTGCTGTGGCTGCTCACCACGGCGGCGTTAACCGTTGCCGTGCCGACGGCGTGGGCGCAGACGCACGTCATCGACGTCGCCGGCTACACGCCAATGGCCGAGAAGGCCGCGGGTGACCCGGCGCTGCAGGCCGCGGTGGCATCCGAGCTGACTTCCAAGGCGATGACGCTCATCAGCGAGCAGGGCTACGCCATCGGCTCGTCAGAGGTACATAACGTAGCCACCGCCTACACCGCCAGCCCGTCGTTCCCGCCGCATTTCGCCGAGGCCAATCGACAGCTGCATGGATGGCTGTTCACCCCCGCCGGCACGCAGTCCAACCAGTGGGTCGTTGATGTGGCGCCGATGCTCAACGACCCTGTGTTCGACCGGCTCCTGATCGGTCGCCACGTACAGGTGCCGTCCACGGTGGCCGTTCCATTGACTGTGACGACACCAAAGATATTGCAGCCCGGCAAATTACGGCTGGTAGCCACCTGGGGTCAGTGGGTGAGCATCGTCGCGGCAGTGCTGACCGGAATCTGCGCGCTGCTGACACTGGCTGTCGCTCGCAGTCGCGGCAGAGCGCTCGCCGGCCTGGGTATCTCGGCGTTGCTGGTCGGCGCCGCCGGTTGGGCGGCCATCGAAATCGCCCGCCGCCGTATCAACGATGCGCTGAACCACACCACCGGCGACATCCGCCGGATCGCCGACATCATGGTCCGCGAAGCCGAAAACAGTCTGCACCAATGGCTCGACGTGACGCTGGCCGCCGGCGGAGTGCTGGTGGTGCTCGGCGTATTAGCCGCCGTCCTGGGCAGTCTGCGCGCATCGTGAGATTGCTGTCACGGTTGTGGTCTGACGAAAATCACAGCCGTCAGCGCAATCTCGCGTCAGGCCACGCTAGGCCAAGGGCAGTTTGGCAAGGATCTTCCCGGTCGGCTGCGGTGACCCGGTGCCGGGTTCGACGGTGACCGCCAGCGCGCTGGAATTCCCGAGGTTCGTCAGCATGTCGGTGGTCGACGGCGCGACGGCCGCGGTGTTCATCGTGCCCGCCGAGGTCGGGCCGTTGTCGCCGAGCAGCCACATCTGATACACGGTGCCCTGCGACGGTGGGGGCACGTTGTTCATCACCAACACACCGGCGTTGCGGTCCCGCGAGAACACCACCGTCGCAGTCCCGCCGGCCAGCTGCCCGGAGACCGTGCGCACATCCGGTGCCGCCATGATCTGCTCGGCCATCGACGGTGCGGACGATGGTCGCAGTGCGATTCCGGCGCCGAAGGCCGCCAATCCCACCACGATTGCAGCTGCTGCCGCCAATAGCGCTGTGCGCCAGCGAGATCGATGCGCCGCGTCGGGCCGCACCGCGGCCAGCACTTCCGCGCGGAGACGGGTAGGCGGCTCGGCGGCGGTTGCCGCCGAAACCGCCGTCATCGTCTCGCGGACCGCGCGCACGTCGTTGCGGAAGGCCTCGGCGACTGATGGCGGCGCTGCTGCGAGCTGCCGGTCGATCGCGGCACGCTCGGCATCGGATACCGCGTGCAGCGCATACGGCGTGGCCAGCTCGAGCAGTTCGAAATCGGTCGGCTCGGTCATGGCACACCCAGGCAATTGCGGAGTCCGCGCAGTGCGTCGCGCATCCGCGATTTGATCGTCGACAGGTTGGCCGATAACCGTTGTGACACTTCGGTATACGTCAAGCCACCGTAGTAGGCCATTTCGATGCACTGCCGCTGAACGTCAGTCAACCCATCAAGGCACTCTGCCACCCGGCGGCGCTCATCGGCCGCAAGCGCCGATTCGGCGACGACATCGCTGGGCGGATCGACTGCGGCCGCGCCGTAACGTGACTCTCGCGCAGTGGCGGCTTGCTCGGCACGGACCCGGTCGACCGCGCGGCGGTGGGCCATGGTCATCAGCCAGGACAGCGCGGAGCCCTTCGCCGAGTCGAACGCGTCGGCGGTCCGCCATACCTCCAGGTAGACCTCCTGGGTGGTCTCCTCGCTGTAGCCGGAGTCGCGCAGCACGCGAGCGATCAACCCGTACACCCGCGCCCTGGTGCGGTCGTAGAGCACGGCAAATGCGTCGGCATCGCGACGCGCCGCCTGGCGCATCAATGCGTCCAGGTCGCTGCTGTGCCGCGGTCCGGTCATCGACCTGGAGCCTAGCGGCTCAGCGACGGAGTTCGTCACTTTGCGCCGATCGGGGCGGACGCGGGATGAAAAACGCTGTCCGTGCCTGGTATTCGTCGAAGCCGGGGCGGCCAGCCATGTACTTCTCGGTCAGCCGGGCACCGGTGACGTAGACAAGAAAGTAGCTCATCAGCAGCGGCGAAAGCGCGGTCGGCAGCGACCACCACCCAGTGATCGTGATCAGCCACAATCCCCACCACACGCACGTGTCGCCGAAGTAGTTGGGATGACGTGTCCACGCCCATAGGCCGCGGTCCATCACCACACCGTGATGGGCGGGGTCGGATTTGAATACCCGCAGTTGATGGTCGCCGACGGTTTCGAAGACGACACCGGTGAACCACAGCACGACGCCCGCCAGCGGGACGGCCAGCCAGCGCCGCGGCGTGGGACCGATGACCGCCGACAGTTGCACCGGCAACGAGATGAACCAGGTCGCGAAGGCTTGCAGCAGAAAAACCTTGCGAACAACCTGGCCCACTGTTGCGCCACGCACCAGGTTGGCGTAGCGGCGATCCTCGCCCTGGCCCACCGACCGTCGGTAGATGTACCCGCTCAGCCGCAGACCCCAGACCGCGACCAGCGCCAGCACCAGCCACCGGCGCGAGGCGTCACCGTCGCCGAGGGATGCGGCGACCACCGCGACCGCGATGAAGCCCAGTCCCCAGGTCA
>DASZKQ010000213.1:0-7676 GCA_035552835.1 Mycobacterium sp.
TGGCCGCGTCGATGGCAGCCGCGCAGGATGCGACCGATGACCTCGACGTGCTGGCCCGCGGCTTCGAGGCGTTCCTCGACGCCGTATTGGAATCAGACATACAGCGCATCCTCATTCTGGATGGCCCCGCGGTGCTGGGCCTGGCGCGCTTCACCGAACTGGATGAGCGTTACGCATTCGCTGTCATCGTTGCGGGGCTGCAGGCCGCGACCGAAGCCGGATCCTTGCAAGTCGACGATCCGGAGACCGTAACCCGGCTTCTGCTGGGCGCGCTGACTCGCGGCGCGATGCTGATTGCGAACTCACCGGATCCGGTCGCGACCAGGCATGCGGTCGCGCTGTCCATGCGCGCCCTATTGTCGGGTTTCGCCGCCCCCGCCTGAGGAGCCGTTTTTTCGCTCCACGATCCGGGTAGTAGACCGGAATGGGAGACAGCCCACCGGGCGGTCGCGGTCGGAGTCGCCGCCGCCGTCGTCGCTTTCCTTGCGACCGGCGCGGCTTCGCCTGGCTGGGCAGGAAATCGAGACGGACCCGCCACGTCCAACGGGAATGGAGCAGCGCGCACCGCGGCGGCGCGGAATAAGCTCGCCCGGATCCCTGGTCACCTTGAGGCGACGACGCGGATGTGCTCCAGTTGCGGGTCGGCTGGATCAGGTAATGTCATCCCGGCTTTTTGGCCCGACCGCAAGTAGTTGATTACGGCATCGTCGAGCAACTCGCCAGGAACCACCGCGGGTATTCCGGGTGGATACGGTGTAATCTGCTCTGCCGCAACGCGGCCCGCCGCCTTGTCTGCGGAGACGAGTTCGGTGGGCCCGAAAAACGCGTCGCGCGGCAGCATGACGTTTTCCAACTGCAGTTCCTCGGGCAACGGCAAGTCGATTGCCGGTGGCGGGTCGAAAGACTCGGCAGCTTTGCGCCAGACCTCCAGCGCATGGACCAGACGGTCGGCGGTATCTTGATCGTCGGCGAACGACAATGTCGCCAAAATGCGGCGATGGTCGGCTAATCCGACGTCAACGCGGCAACGACGTCGCAGCCAATCGCGCGCCTGATACCCCGACGTGCCGGTGGCCGAGACGTCGATCAAGACTTGGAGGCGGTCTAGGTCATGCGACGCCTCGGCGCCGAGAAGCTCGTCGTCGAGGACCTCGACGTCGGGAATCTGCTCGATGCGCTCCCGCACATCCTCCGCTAATTTCAATGCCGCACTGAGCAACTCGTAGCCATGCTGCACCATCTGCCGCCGCCAACCGTCCAGCGCGGCGTAGATCATCACGTTTGGGCTGGTCGTCATCAACGTGTCAGCGCACGCCGCCAACCGGTCGTGGTCCACCAGGTCGCCTTGGACGTGGTACACCGAGCCCTGCTCGAAGCCGGCGCCCATCTTGTGCACGCTGACCACGCACACGTCGGCGCCGGCGTCCATCGCCCACGTCGGCAGGTCTGGGTGGAACGGCAGGTGGGCACCCCACGCCTCGTCGACGATCAATGGCTTGCTGCGTTCATGACAGATCTCGGCGATCCGCTTGAGGTCGGCGCAGGTGCCATACGGGCTCGGGCTGACGATCAACGCACCCGCGGCGTCGGGATGCTCCTCCCACGCTCCGCTTACCCGCTCGGGTGATGGCGGATGGGAAAGGTGGCGGGCGGTATCCCAACGCGGCACGATCCACCGCGGTTGGATGCCGGAAAAGATCAACCCACCGACGATCGACTTGTGGCTGTCGCGCGGAACGAGCAGGCCGCCTCCAGATCCACCGGCTATCGCCATCATCGCTGCCCGAACCGACAGCGAGCTGCCGCACGTCGAGAAGAATGTCGTCGATGCCCCCACCGCCTCGGCCATCAGCTTCGCGGCCTGGCTTAGATACTGCCCACTCGAGCGCCAGTCGTCTAAACCGCCGCTGGCCAGCACGTCCGCCCGGAACGGGTCGCGTCCCAGTACCGCCAAGACCCGCTCGTCAGTCCCCCGGCCCTGGCGGTGTCCGGGCGGGCTGAACCCGTATCGATCCTGCTGGTGATAGTCGGCCAAAGCTTCTAAAAGCGGCGCCTTGCTCTGGTCCATGGCTCAGGCATACCCATCCCGGAATCGATCAACCGGCCGCACCGGCGCGCGGTCATTGCAAGGCAGCCAGGTTGCAAACCGACTCCTGCACATCGGACTTGATGATCCTGGCGACGAGCCGCCCGATCGGCCCGTTCAATAGAGCCCCCGTCAGATCAGCGGTCAGCCGAAACGTTGACCCGGGATGGTTGTCAGTAACCGTCATCGCTACCGCGATGCGAATCCCGCCGCGGCCGCGGCCGGATAATTCGATTGCTTTCGGCTCTTCGTACCGAGTGACCGTCCAATGAATGACGTTACGAAAACCCTTCACCTTGATGCACGAAGACACCTGCGTGCCTTTGCCGATCTTGGACGGAACCGAACCGCGCCAACCGGCAAATATCGTCATCCAGTCGCCGAACCGATTCAAATCGCACGCCAGCTTCCAGGCTGATTCCGGTGCCAGATCCGACGACGTCGAAACATCTACTCGGGCCACCCGCTGTCACTCTCCCTCTGACTGGAACGCGGCTGGGTTTGCATACCCGGGCACGGCCGCGATAAACCCGCGCGGTTGGCGCCCAGCGGCGGCGGTCAGATACCGGTCCAGGTCTGATCGAGTTGCTCGGCCACGTCGATGACTTGCGCCTTTTGGGATTGCGGCGAATCGATTTCCTCGCTGACGTATTGCGCGATGAAGCGCCGGATCTCCCCGTCAACGCCGGCCACGATGCGCAACACCTCGCCGCGGATGCTTGTCGACGACACGTGGACGGTGATGTCCGACGACCGCGGCTTGGCGACGTCGACGATCAGCAGCAGCGGTTCGGCAGCGCGTGCGGTGGCGCTCAACGCGATATCGCCGTCAACCCGAAACCGCTGTTTGTCCAGCCGTAAGTCGACGAGCAGATCGATGAGAAGCGGGATGCGGATGTCAAAAGTGATGCTGTCGCCGACGTTACGGCTGACCTGCGGCTCCTTGATCGTCACCCGGGCGCTGACTTTGGCAATCTTGCCCGGCCCCTGTGCAATCGGTTCCATGTCGAACTCGTTGCCGGCGAACGCGGCGAACGCGGCGCCGACCCGTTCCTCCGTCACGGCCACTTCGAAGAATCGCCTTCCAAAAGTCTCGTAGCTCACATAGTCGTAGCCCTGCATAACTGAATACCGTCTCACGTCGCCTTCCAACACTGCGGCTGATCCGACCGTGTCGGCCGAAGTCCGCTGTGCCAGCGGTGTTAGGCAGATACCGCCGTGGGTAAACACGTCAGGCGTCCGAACGTAGCGAGGTGCACAGATGAGGTTGCGCAAAAGCACCGTCGGCGGCCCAGGTTTTCGTCGTATTCGCCGTGGCCGCGGCTTCTCCTACGTCGACGTGGGGCGCGATTGCGTCGACGACCCGGAAAGCTTGGTGCGGATCGAGGCACTGGTTGTCCCGCCGGCTTGGAAGAACGTGTGGATCTGCCCGTACCCCGACGGCCACATCCAGGCGGTCGGCACTGACGCCGCCGGCCGCCGCCAGTACATCTACCACGAACAATGGCAGGCCGAGAGGTCCGAGGAGAAGTACGACCGGGCAGTCAGCTTGGCCAAGCATCTGCCGGACTGGCGCCTCCACCTTCTCACCGACCTGCGCGGCCGCGGGCTGAGACGCGATCGCGTGCTAGCACTGGCTCAGCATTTGATCGATCAGGGCTACTTCCGGGCCGGCGGTGAGGAGTACGCCCAGGAGAACGGCAGCTTCGGCCTGGCCACGCTGCGCCGCGACCATGTACGACTACATCGGGAAAGCGTGGAATTCGACTATCCCGCGAAAAGCGGGGTGCGCCGGACGATTTCCTTGGAAGATCCCCTGGTGATCAAGGCAGTTGGATCGCTGTTGCGTGCCGAGACGAAGATTCCGCGGCTGCTGGTGTATCGCGCTTCAGATGGGTGGTCCGAAGTACACGCCGACGACCTCAACACCCGCTTTCGGGAGTTGGTGGGTGAGGAGTTCAGTGTGAAGGATCTGCGGACCTGGCACGGCACGGTGCTGGCCGCCGAGGCCTTCGCCATCGCCCGAGAGCCGACGTCAAAGACGGCTCGCCGTCGCGAAGAAGCGGCCGTGATGCGCGCGGTGGCAGAAGAATTGGGTAACACGCCCGCGGTGGCACGGCGATCCTATGTGGATCCACGCGTCGTGACTGCTTACGAACAAGGCGTCACCATCGCCCCGGCATTACGCAGAATCAAACGTCAGCGAACGCCGGAGGCGAGGCGCGAAACAATCGAGCGAGCCACCGCGCGGATGATCAAACGCGTCGCGCAGAGTTGAGCCAAGAATCTCGAAAGTGATTGTTGCCGGGTCTGATTGCGTATGTCAGATGCCGCCGGAGCCGGCGGATCGGCCTCTGCGCACGAAATATGCTGCGCCCACAGCGATCGCGCCGATCGCGGTCACCGGAATAGGCCACGACCGCCTACCGGAGAGCGCCGACTGGCATTCGGCCACAAAATTGGTGTGCGGGACCCTTTGCACGTTGTCATTTGCGGGGAAGCTACCCTTCCGACTCGCGACGCCAAACGTACAACGCTGGCAGCCTGCACGGCACCGGCTATGAGAGAATTCGGCTGTCGCACCGGCGCGAACGGGCTGGGCGATTTAGGTCGCGTTGTTAGTCGCGCCACACATCCACCCGCTGATTCTTCTACCCCGGCCTAGGCCTGTCAGGCTGGCAGAACCTGGAGGTGTTTTCAGTCCAATGTGCGCCCACAAAGTGACCGAACCGCGAACCAGCGGCTCGCAAATCGAGGCCTTGCTCACCTGGGTCGGTGGCGGAGAGCGCCGCGAACTCGACGAAAGTCACGAGCGGTCCGCGCATGTGATCGCCGGCGTAGTCGTGATCCTCAACGCCGCACTGACCTGGCTGGTGGCGACGCTCGCCGTGCTGGAAGCAACGCGCTGGCCGGTGCTGGCCATAATGCCGTTCACCCTGATGTTTGGTCTGCTGGTCGGCGTGATCACCCGCGGCGTAGCGAGCGGACCGATCCGCGCGTTGCGCGGAATCGTGGGCCGTGGACTGGTGGCGGCCGCCGTCGGCATGGTCGTGGGCGAGGTCGCCGCTCTGGCGGTGTTCTCCGGGTCGATCGACCGTCAGGTCGAACTACAGGCCGCGCGCACTGCCGCCTCGGCGCCAGCGGTCGTGCACGCATCGACCAGCCTGGCGCAGCTGCGCACCACTCGGGTCGCGCTCGACAAGGCGGTCGATACCGCACGCATTCACCGCGATGAGGCGCTGGTAGTGGCGCGCTGCGAATACCATCCGACCCCGGCCTGCCCGCAAACCCGCATCACCGGGGTGCCCGGTTCCGGGCCCGAAACCCGAACTGCCAACGAGCTTCTCGCAGATTCCCAGCACGAACTGGACACCGCTATCGCCGCTCGCGACCGCCAAGCTGCCGAGCTGGACTCCAAAATCGGCGACGGCGAGCGGGCCCTCTCCCGAGCGCAGCAATCCGCCTCCGCCGACGCTGACCATGGCCTGGGCGCGCGGTGGCTGGCAATGCAGAACCTCACGCTGGCCAGCGCCGGCGCACTAATGCTGCGGCTCTTGACGATCGCGTTCTTCACACTGCTGAGCGTGCTGCCCTTGATACTGCGGCTATGGCGTGGTGAAACAGCCCATGATCGCCACGCCAAAGCCCGTGCCGAACGTGAACGCGCCGAGCTAGAGGCGGAGACAGCGATCGCGGTCAAACGAGCCGGAGTTCGTGCGGCCGCCGAAACGATGTGGGCCGAGCAGCAACTCGCCCAAGCCCGGATGGCCGTCGAGGCACAGACCGAGATCGACCGCGCGCAGCTTCGTCAGCGCGTGAGCGCAGCGCTGGAAAGCGCGGCACCCGTCGCTGAGCCGGTGGCGGAAGACATCTACCTACCGATCGCCGCTGAGGCGGAGGCCGCGAGCCGCGCCGCGACCGAATTGCCCGACGACGAGGCGAAAGCCGATGCGGCAGAGACACCGGACCTGCCCGCGACAGCGGAACCACCCAACGTGCCCGCCACTCCGCCGATTCCAACCATCCCGGATGTCACCCGAGCCGCCGCGCGCTGGATTCGTCCGCTGGTTCCGAGCTTTGTTGCCCGCGCGATCGACACCTCAACCCACCCGTTGCGCACGGCCCGCCAGGTGTTGGAGGAGGTCGAGGAAATCACCTTCTCGCTCAAACGCACTCACAAGATCATCGTCAATACCGAGGAAACTGCGGGCACGGGGTTATCAGGCGAATCGGCCGCGATCAGTGCCAGTGGCGACGATCACCTCGGCGCGCAACCCGTGACCTCAGAGCGGCTATCCGCAACGCATGTGGACGGCTTGTCGTTGACGCAGCGCGGGCTGATCGAACGCGACGGACCAGCTGAGGTGCGTGGGGCTGACGGCCCAAGGCAATTGCCGCCTGCGAAGTAATCGGCGGACGACACTGTGTTGTGAGCGAAAGCTCAAATGAGCTGGGACAGAGGTATTGCAACGCAATATCGCTCACCAGCGAGAATAACTCTTTCGCCGAAGCCGTTTCTGTCGCAGGGTTGCGGAACTGAGACTAAGTAAGCGAAAAACAAAGAACAGCTTACTCTTCCACGCATGTCGAATTGTGATTTCAAAACCATTGTCTACCAGCGCTTTTTGTGCAGAAATGTAGTGCAGGCCATTCAGTAAGGTGAAAAGTGATGGCCGACACAATTTTTGGCCGTTTTTGATCTTGTTGTTAACGTCCCGGCGCATGTTTGTTTTAGCAACGCTGATGACTGTGCTTCAGCAGATGTCAGGCACGCCGTATATCACCGGCGGTCATTCCCCCGCCGGGACGGACTGTTCGGGTCTGGCTTCCTTGGTATCGAATATGGCGACCGATAGGCCGGCTTTCGGCGACAGGTTCAACACCGGGAATGAAGAATCAGCCTTGTTAGCACGTGGTTTCCAGTACGGAACCGCCCCCGGCGCTCTGGTGATCGGCTGGAATGGCGGTCATACAGCGGTGACGCTGCCGGATGGAACACCGGTATCCAGCGGTGAAGGCGGCGGCGTCCGCGTGGGTGGCGGGGGCGCTTACCAGCCTCAGTTCAGTCATCACATGTTCCTTCCGGTGGATCCCGACGCACCGCAGGATGCCCCACCGCCGCCGTTTGGTCCGGTTCTGGTGGATGCGGTGGCTCCCGAGCCTCCCCCGCCGCCTGCGCCCGAACCGGCTCCGATCGAGCCGGTGCAGAACGAACTGCCTCCGCCGCCGGCTCCCGAACCGGCTCCCGCCGAGCCGGTCGAGAACCAACCGCCTCCGCCGGCGGATCCTGCGCCGGCCGTTGATCAACCTGGTGCGGCTACGTAGCGCTTCCGAGGCCGTTGGGCCTCTATGCCAAGAAGCGCTCCAGATAGCGGGTGAACCGGTCGCGCAGGTCGTGCTCGTCGAGTCCGAACATTTCTGCCGACGTCGCGATCTGGCCCAACCGCCGGCGCTGGTGGCCCAGCAGGTAATCGCTCATCGCCGTGCGGGCCGCGTCTGTCAGCGGCTCGCCGGCGAGGTCGTACACCCGATCGGCGACGCCGAGCTCGTCGGTCATGAAGTCGTCGAAGCGGACGTCCATCGAGCGCCC
>DASZKQ010000214.1:0-3747 GCA_035552835.1 Mycobacterium sp.
GGCAGACCCACTCTTGCACTTAGACGGACCAGGCGACTATGGTTCGTCTGAACTATTCCGGACAAGTGTCCATCGTTACGAGGCGCGGAGGCAAAGATGGCGTTGCTGGCCGACGGGGTAAGCGCTCTGCTCATCGACGGCAAGCTGACCAGCGGCGGCGGGGGCACTTTTGCCACGATCAACCCGGCCACCGAGGAAGTCCTGGGTGCCGCGGCCGACGCCGACGCCGAGGACATGGGCCGCGCCATCGAGGCGGCGCGACGGGCCTTCGACGAGACGGACTGGTCACGTAATACCGAGCTGCGGGTGCGGTGCGTGCGTCAGCTTCGCGATGCGATGCGCGCCCACATCGAAGAACTACGGGATCTGACCATCGCCGAAGTCGGCGCGCCGCGGATGCTCACCGCCGCCGCCCAATTGGAGGGCCCGGTCGGCGACCTGAGCTTCGCGGCGGACACGGCGGAGTCCTACGAGTGGAGTCAGGATCTCGGTGAGGCGTCGCCAATGGGAATTCCCACCCGCCGTACCGTCGCAAGGGAAGCCGTCGGCGTCGTCGGCGCGATCACCCCGTGGAATTTCCCGCACCAGATCAACCTGGCCAAGCTGGGTCCGGCGCTGGCCGCGGGAAACACCATCGTGCTCAAGCCCGCACCGGACACACCGTGGTGCGCGGCGGTACTCGGTGAACTCATCGCCGAACACACCGACTTCCCGCCCGGCGTCGTCAACATCATTACCTCCAGCGACCACAGTGTCGGGGCGTTGTTGGCTAAAGACCCTCGGGTTGACATGGTTTCGTTCACCGGCTCCACCGCGACCGGGCGCAGCGTGATGAGCGACTCCGCCGCCACCATCAAGAAGGTGTTCTTGGAGCTCGGCGGCAAATCGGCGTTCGTGGTGCTCGATGACGCCGATCTTGCTGGCGCATGCTCGGTTTCGGCGTTCACGGCGTCCATGCACGCCGGGCAGGGCTGTGCGCTCACGACCCGGCTAGTGGTGCCGCGGGCCCGCTACGACGAGGCGGTTTCCATCGCCGCCGGTACCATGGGATCGATTAGGCCGGGCGATCCCACCGACGCGAAAACTGTTTGTGGGCCGTTGATCTCTGCTCTTCAACGGGATCGCGTGCAGAGCTACCTCGATCTCGCGATCGCGGAAGGCGGAACGTTCGCATGCGGCGGCGGCCGGCCGGCCAATAGAGAGGCCGGTTTCTTCATCGAGCCCACCGTGATCGCGGGCCTGACCAACGACGCCAGGCCCGCCCGGGAGGAAATCTTCGGACCGGTGCTCACGGTGATCGCCCACGACGGCGACGAAGACGCGCTGCGGATCGCCAACGACTCGCCATACGGGTTGTCCGGCACGGTGTTCAGCGCCGATCCGGATCGAGGCGCGAATTTCGCTTCGCGCATGCGCGTCGGGACCGTCAACGTCAATGGCGGCGTCTGGTATTCGGCGGACGCGCCGTTCGGCGGCTACAAGCAGTCCGGCAACGGACGCGAGATGGGTCTCGCAGGCTTCGAGGAGTATCTGGAAGTCAAAACCATTGCTGTTGCTGGCTAACGTGCCGAGTGTGGGCTTATGACACACCCTGGGCCCAAAAACCGTGTCATAACCCCACACTCGACGGAAAGGGAAACATGCGGTTTGAAGACAAGGTCGCCATCGTTACCGGATCGGGTGGTGGTATCGGCCAGGCGTACGCGGAGGCGCTGGCCCGCGAGGGTGCGGCGGTCGTTGTGGCCGACATCAATGCGGAGGCAGCCGAAGGGGTAGCCAAGCAGATCACCGCCGACGGCGGCACGGCCATCAGCGTTCCGGTCGACGTGTCCGACCCCGCCTCCGCCAAGGCCATGGCCGACCGCACACTGTCCGAGTTCGGCGGCATCGACTACCTGGTGAACAACGCCGCGATCTTCGGCGGCATGAAGCTGGACTTCCTGGTCACCGTTGACCCGGAGTACTACAAGAAGTTCATGAGCGTCAACCTCGACGGCGCGCTGTGGTGCACCCGTGCGGTGTACAAGAAGATGGCCAAGCGCGGCGGCGGAGCGATCGTCAACCAGTCATCCACCGCGGCGTGGCTGTACTCCAACTTCTACGGCCTGGCTAAGGTCGGCCTCAACGGCTTGACTCAACAGCTGTCCCGCGAGCTAGGCGGCCAGAACATCCGAATAAACGCGATCGCGCCGGGCCCCATCGACACCGAGGCCAACCGGACCACTACTCCCAAAGAGATCGTCGACGATATCGTCAAGGGGCTTCCGCTATCCCGGATGGGGACGCCTGACGATTTGGTTGGCATGTGCTTGTTCCTGCTGTCCGACGAGGCTTCATGGATCACCGGTCAGATCTTCAACGTTGACGGCGGACAGGTGATTCGGTCATGACCGCCGGCGACGATGCAGAGCTTCGCGATGAGGAGGAGCGGCGCATATGACCGACCACGTAACTCTCGGGTACATCGGGCTGGGAAACATGGGCGCTCCGATGGCCAAGCGGATGATCGAATGGCCGGGCGGTGTAACGGTTTACGACATCAGGACCGAGGCCATGACGCCGCTGGCCGAGGCGGGCGCGAGTCTGACCGACAGTATCGCCGACGTCGCCGCCGCCGACATCGTCCACGTCACCGTGCTCGACGATGCTCAGGTGCGTCAGGTTGTCGGCGAACTGGCCGCCCATGCCAAGCCGGGCACCGTCATCGCGATCCATTCGACCATCAGCGACACCACCGCGGCGGAATTGGCTGACGAACTCAAGCAGCAGCAAATACACATTGTCGACGCGCCCGTCAGTGGTGGTGCGGCTGCCGCCGAGAAGGGCGAGCTCGCCACCATGGTCGGTGCCGAGCGCGACGTCTACGAGCGGATCAAGCCGGCGTTCAAGCAGTGGGCGTCGCTGGTGATCCACGCCGGCACCCCGGGCGCGGGGACGCGAATGAAGCTGGCCCGCAACATGTTGACGTTCACCTCGTACGCCGCGGCTTGCGAGGCAATGAAGCTGGCGGAAGCGGCTGGACTGGATCTGCAGGCGCTGGGCCGAGTGGCGCGGCACACGGACGCGCTCACCAGCGGGCCGGGCGCCATCATGGTCCGCGATGATATGAAAACTCTTGAGCCGGAGCACTTTCTGTATCAGCCGTTTCTGCACACACGCGGTCTCGGCGAGAAGGATCTGAGCCTGGCGCTGGCGCTGGGTGAGGCGATGTCGGTGGAGCTCCCGCTGGCCCAGCTGGCCTACCAGCGGCTGGCCGACGGCCTCGGCGTACCGCACACAGAGAAAGAGACGTAAATGGACGAGCTGCGCCGTAAAGGCCTCGAGAAGATGAACGAGGTCTATGGCTGGGAGATGCCCGACATCGAGGGCGACGCGTACTTTGACCTCACCGTCGATCACCTGTTCGGCAGCATCTGGACTCGACCGGGATTGTCGATGCGTGACAAGCGCATCATGACGCTGACGGCGGTCACGGCCGTCGGAAATCGCGACCTAGCCGAGATCCAGATCAACGCAGCACTGCTTAACGGGGAACTCAGCGAGACCGAACTCAAGGAGATGGCCGTCTTCCTGACCCACTATCTCGGCTTCCCGCTGGGCTCGGCGCTCAACGGCGCCGTCGACACCGTTGTGGCGAAGCGCAAGAAGGCTGCGGCGAAGGGCGCCGGCGAGGACAAGAAGGCCAACGTCGAAGGCGCGCTGAAGATGCACTCAGGGGGCGAGCGCGACTAGCACCTTCTCTTTCCC
>DASZKQ010000215.1:0-10140 GCA_035552835.1 Mycobacterium sp.
AGCCGCTTCGTCGCGCTGCACCAGGATGTCTACCTCGCCAAAGGAGTCGAACTCACGCCCGTATTACGTGCTCGTGCCTGCTGGCTACGCTCACGCCGGCGCGGGATACTTGCCGGCTTCTCCGCGGCCGCGTTACACGGCGCGCGCTGGATCGATCCCGCTCGGCCGGCCACGATCATCGATACCAATCGCCGCCCCGCAGCCGGAGTGAAAGTGTGGTGGGAACGCATCGAACGCGACGAGGTCAGCACCGTCGACGGAATGCAGGTGACCACACCAGCCAGGACAGCACTTGACCTTGCCAGGCGGTACCCCTTAGACGTCGCGGTTGCTGCAATCGATGCGCTCGGGCGGGCGGTCGAATTAAAACCCGCCGACATAGCGCTGTTGCTCGATCGCTACCGCGGTCGCCGCGGCATGAAGGATGCTCGCGCCGCTCTTGAGTTGATCGACGATGGCGCACAGTCACCGAAAGAAAGCTGGCTTCGCTTGTTGCTGATTCGCGCCGGACTTCCCCCACCGCATACCCAGATTGCAGTGCGCGACGAATGGGGTTATGCCGCGGCGTATTTAGACATGGGTTGGGAGGACCTGAAAATCGCCGTCGAGTATGACGGCGACCACCATCGGACGGACCGTTTCCAATACGTCAAGGACATCCGGCGACTGGAAATGCTTGAACGCATGGGGTGGATCGTGATTCGAGTCATTGCCGAGGATCACCCAGACGACATTCTTCGACGTGTCCACGAGGCGTTAGCTCGCAGACGATTTTCAGCAGCGTAACGCCACCGCGAAATTGCGCCCTCTTTTGCGCAATGGCGTTACGCACGCGGAAGAAACGCCGGTTAGGTGGGCAGTCGCCGGTTGATCAGCAGGGCGGCCAGCCCGGCCAGCGCCAACACCAGCGAGCCCAGCCGTAGCCACCCGACGCTGGCGTCACCGCGGATCGTCTCGTAACCGATCTGCTGCTGCAGCGACGCGTAGACCTGCTTCAGCTCTTGCAAATTCGCGGCGTCGTAGTGATTGCCGCCGGACAGCTCGGCAACTTTCTTCATCGTGCTGTCGTCGACGGGCACGGGCTGACGCTGGCCATTGATCTCTACAAAGCCGTATGGCGTGCCGAACGAGATCGTCGAGATCGGCACGCCCTGGTCCTTGGCTGTGCGTGCCGCGGTAAAGGCGCCCTTGGGGTTGTCCGGATTGGTCGGCATCGTCTCCTTACCGTCGGAGAACAACACGACGCGGGCTGGTGGTGGAGTGTCGCCGCCGCCGATCACCGCGCCGACCGTAGCGATCGCCTGCAGCGCAGTGAAGATGCCCTCGCCGGTGGCGGTGCGGTCGGCGAACTGCAGCTTGCCCAGCGCTGCCTTGGTCGCGTCGCGGTTAGTCGTCGGTTGCACCAGCACCGTCGCGGTCCCGGCATAGGCGATCAGCCCGAGGTTGATGCCCGGCGTCAGCTCACCGGCGAACTCCTTGGCCGCGACTTCGGCGGCGGCCATCCGGTTGGGCTCGACGTCGGTGGCCCGCATGGATTGCGAAACATCGATTACCAGCATGACGACCGCACGGTTGCGTGGGATGCGGACGTCGTGGGTCGGCCCGGCCATCGCGATCGTGAACAACAGCAGCGCCGCCACCAGCAGGATCGCCGGCAGGTGACGCCATCGGGTGGGCTGCTTGGGGGCGACGCTTTCCAGCAGCTCCATGTTCGCGAAGCGCAGCATCCGCCGCTGCCGAGCCACCTGCGCGATGACATACAGCGCCACCAAGCCCAGCACGGCCAACAGGAACAGAAAAAACCACGCATGGGCGAAACCGGACAGCGTCATCGGCCCGAGCAACGGCAGTGTCATACCAGACCTGTCTTAATGGGGGCGCCCTTGGAGAAAAAAGTGCGCGTCACTGGCGGCCCGCCAGTGCCCCGCGCCGGCGAGATTCGACGAAGCGGACGATGTCGGCGATCCAATCCCGGTCGGTGCGCAGCGACAGCATCGGCGCACCGCAGCTGCGCAGCGTGCGGGCTACGTCGGCACGGTGGGCCGCCGCCGCCTTGGCGAAGTCGTCGCGCAGCTGCTCGTCGATGGTGAACTCGCGGGTAGCACCGGATTCGGCGTCCTGCAAGATGACGTCGCCGACGTCGGGCAACTCGACATCGCGTGGATCGAGCACCTCGATGCCCAGCACCTCATGGCGTGCGGCGATGGCCCGCAACGGACGCATCCAGTTGATCGGGCCGAGGAAGTCGCTGATGATCACGGCCATTCCGCGGCGGCGTTCCGGACGGCGCAACGCGTCGATGGCCACCGCCAAGTCCCCGCGCACCCCCACCGGCGCTTTCGGCATGGTGGCGATCGTGCGCAACAGTGTCTGCTCGTGCTGACGTCCGGACCGGGCCGGCACCCGAGTCACCTTCTCCCCGTTGGCAATCAACGCGCCGAGCCGGTTTCCGCCGCCGCTGTTGAGGAAAGTGATGGCGGCCGCGGCAGCCACCGCCAGGTCACGCTTTTCGCAGACCGCTGTGCCGAAGTCCAGGCTGGCCGACATGTCGACCACCAGCCAGGTCTCCAGTTCGCGGTCGGCGATCATCTGCCGAACATGCGGGTGGGTGGTGCGGGCGGTGACCGCCCAGTCCATCCGCCGGACATCGTCGCCGGGCTGATACTCGCGTGACTCCCCGGGCTCGGAACCCGGCCCCGGGATCAGGCCGAGGTGGTCGCCGTGCAGCACGCCGTCGAGCTTGCGTTTGACCGTGAGCTCGAGCGTGCGCAGCGCCGCCGACAGCTTCGGGTCGTCGATCTGTCCCCGCTGCATCGACGGCGGACGGACCCCCGCCGACGCTTCGGGATCAGTCACCGACTGCTAGCCGCGCCCGCGGCCTGCATCACCGGAGGTACCGAATGGCCCTGCTGGGGAACAGCATTCACCTGCGGCATGGCCACAGTTTGCAGCACCCGGTTGATGATCATCTCGGGCGAGACTTCGTCGGCGAGCGCGTCGTAGGTCAGCACCAACCGATGCCGTAGCACGTCGGGAATGACCTCGACGATGTCTTGCGGGATCACGTAGTCACGGCCGCGCACCAAAGCCAGCGAGCGTGCGCCTGCGATGATGCCCAGCGAGGCACGCGGCGACGCACCGAACGAGATCCAGCTCTTGACGTCGTTCATGCCGAGCTGCTCGGGATGACGAGTGGCGGTGAAGACCCGCACCACATAGTCGACCAGCGCGTGATGCACGAAGTTGTTTGCGGCGATGTCCTGGAGCCGCAGCAGATCACCGGTGTTGAGGATCTGCTTGGGCTGCGGCGGCGTCACACCCATCCGGTAGATGATCTCGCGCTCTTCCTCCGGTGACGGGTAGCCGACATTGATCTTGAACAGGAATCGGTCCCGTTGAGCTTCGGGCAGCGGGTAGACGCCCTCGTGCTCGATCGGGTTTTGCGTCGCCATCACCAGGAACGGGTTGGGCAGCGGGAACCTCTTGCCGCCGATCGACACTTGGCGTTCCTGCATGACCTCCAGCAGGGCCGACTGCACCTTGGCCGGGGCCCGGTTGATTTCGTCGGCGAGCAGGAAGTTGACCACCACGGGGCCGAGTTCGGTGTCGAACTCCTCTTTGCCCTGGCGGTAGATTCGGGTACCGATGATGTCGGTGGGCACCAGGTCAGGCGTGAACTGGATGCGTGCGAACGTTCCGCCGACCACTCGCGCGAAGGTCTCGACGGCCAGCGTCTTGGCCACACCGGGCACGCCCTCGAGCAGGACGTGGCCTTTGGACAGCAGCCCGACCAACATCCGCTCCACGAGCTGGTCTTGCCCCACGATGATGCGCTTGACTTCGAAGATGGCTCGTTCCAGCGTGTGCACCTCGGCAGCCAGCCCATTGCCGCCGCCGGACGGCGCCGCGTGCGCAGGGGCGGTCGGGTGTCCGCTCTGACCCGAGTAATCGCCGGCGCCCGGGGGCGGCCCGCCTGCTGATGTCATCGATTATTCTCCACGGCTCAACCTCCCAGTTCGATCAGACACGACTGCTCGCACGACGAACGTCGCGGGGCAGCGGCGTGCCCTTGCTCAACTATTCCAGGCCACCGGAGTTCCGTCGACGTGACCACCACCTGAGCTGGGGTCAGTACTCAATGATCCGGGTCAACATGGGCGTCATCCCGGCTTTGCGCACCGGGCTGACGGTGACCTTGCCGGCGCTGCCCGACGCCTCCAACATCTGGCCGTTGCCCAGGTAAATGGTGACGTGCTGGCTGCCGCCCGGACCGTAGAAAATCAGGTCACCGCGCTTGGCCTGCGACGGCGGGATGTGGCGACCGGCGTTGTACTGGTCACCGGAGAACCTCGGGATCAGCACGCCCACCCCGGCGAAGCTGTAGCGAACCAATCCCGAGCAGTCGAAGCCCACGGTGCCGGCGCCGGAGTCCACGCCCTTGCTGGGGCCGTTCAGGGTGCCGCCGCCCCAGGAGTACGGGACTCCCATCTGCGACGATCCCCGGCGGATCACGTATTCGACGGCCTGGCGTCCGTATACCCGCGGTATCCCGCTGGGGCCGGTGCCACCGCCACCACCGCCGCCGCTGTCGCCCAGGTTGATGCCGAGGCCGCCGAGGAACTGCCGGCCCAGATCAAGTGTGGTCTGGGTGGCGTTCGCGGTGGCCTGCAGCGACTGGTTGGCGATCGCGACCGGGTCGCCCGGCGCGCCCGCGCTGACCACCGACGGCAAGGTGGGATCCCATCCGCCGTCCTCGCCATGAGCCGGACCGGCCAGACCGATCAGCAGACCGAACACAACCAGGATGGGCCAGGCCAACCCGGCCCGGCCCATCGTGTTGTGGTTGGTAAACCAGCGGGGCATAAATCCCTTCACGCGTCAGTACTCGATGTAGCGGACGACGTAGGGCGTCATACCGCTGGTGCGAACCGGCGCGACCCGGACTTTCAACCCGACGTCGGGCGCCTCGAGCATCTGGCCCTGGCCGAGGTAGATCGTCACGTGCTGGCTGCCGCCGGGGCCGTAGAAAATGACGTCGCCACGGCGCATCTGCGACGACGGAATCTTGCGGCCCATGTTGTACTGCGAACCCGAATAGTGCGGCAGCTTGATGCCCACCCCGGCAAACGAGTAGAGCACCAGGCCCGAGCAGTCGAAACCGACTGTGCCGGAGCCGGAGTCGATCCCGTGGCTAGGCCCGGCGGCGTTGCCGCCGCCCCACGAATACGGCACGCCCAACTGCGAAAGCCCGCGACGGATCACATACTCCGATGCCTGGCGGCCATATACCCGGGGAATCCGGCCGTTGGTGATGCCGGAATCGGGGGAGTCGGGCCCGATGAGGCCTACCGATTGCAGGAACTTGTGCCCCATGTTGGCAGTGACCTGCGAGGAGGTCGCCGAAATCCCCAGGACCTTGTTGAGGACCGCGATCGGGTCACCCGGGACGTTGGCGCTGGGCACCATCGGCAGCGTGGGATCCCATGCGCCGTCCCAATTGCCGCCGTTGCCCAGGGGCCGGGTGGGCGAGCCAGGTGCCGCTGGGTCCCACCGGTCACCGGGGGACGACGCCGCCCGCAAGCCGGCACCCGGTCCGCCCGCGGGTGCCGACCAATTGCGGGCGGCGTCGAGTCTGGCTTGGGCCGCGTTACGCTCGTCGGCCAGGCGATTGATCTCCCGCTGCTGCTCGCCGAACTTGCGGTGGACGTCGGTCAGCGCGGCCACCGCGGCGTTCTGGCTGGATTGAGCGTCAGCAACAGCCTTATCCGCTTTCTGCTTCGCCAGCCGCGCCGCGGACTCCCTATTCACTTGCTCGGTGCGAGCCCGTTGCAAGTTGTCCATCACCTGCCGGGAACTGGCGGCCAGGGTCTGGCCGGCGGCCGCGGTCGCGATGACGTCGTCAGGGCTGGCCACCTTGAGGTAGCTGTCTGATGGACCGTTGACGTAGCTGGCGACCGCGAAGCGGTCAAATCGCTTCTGGGCGACGGCGATTGCGGCGTTGGCATCCTTGACCGCCTGCTGGCCGGCCTCGACGTTCTGTTGTGCGGCCGCGGCGTTGTCGCGCGCGGTGTCGACGTCGACCAGAGCCTTGTTGACGCTCTCCTCCTCGGTCTGAATTTGCGCGCCGAGGTCCTGCAGACGCTGGTTGGCCCAAGCGACGTCTGCGATCAGTTTGGCCATAGTGTTCGGCTCGGCGCCGGGGTCGGCATTTGCCAGCCCGGGGATGCACAGCGTCACCGCCACGCTGAGCGCGAGCGGAGCGACGCGGCGGGTGAGCCGGGTGGCCAGTCGGACAGACGAGCCGCGGCAATTGCGTCTCATACGACTTGGATCTCCTATGGCTCAACGCGGGCGGACGGCGTCGGCCCCAGCAATCACTGGAAGCGCGATTTAAATCAAAAGCATCCTTTGCACCGTAAGTCACATCTGACCCAATGGAAACTTTAGTAACAAATTTCAAGTGTGTTCTTCCGACAACTGTGACCGTTCGGTGACATCACTGATTTGCCCGCAGCCGCGGTAGCGGTGCCGCCGCTATGCGACACAAGCCCAATACGGCGAGTTAGACGCTCTTGCCGGCTTCTTCAGTGGGCGCTTCGGCGTCATCTGGCGACGTTGCCGACCGCCTGAGGCGCAGTTGCATGATTCGGGTGCCTACGACCGCCGCCAGCACTCCGATAAGAAGCACGATTGTGAACGCGGTCCACGGAAACTGCGGGGTGCTGAGCTGGTGCAGGAAATTCTGCGCCGACACCACCGGGTTGCCGGTCTTGGCGTTGTCTTCGCCGATCTCCAGCGTGGCCCGCGGGAAGTGTGTGCTGTAGCTGCCGACGAAGTTCGGGCTGAGCACCAGCACGGTGGCATCGGTGTGTTGGGCGCCCACCCTGGTCGCGATGTCTCGCAGCGGTGTGTCGTTCAGCGGGTTGTGATCGAGGACGACGATCTTGAGATCGATGCCGTCGTTGTGCGCCTGGTTGATCACCTCCAGCAGCGCCAGCGTGCCGCCCGCCGGCGCGCTGATGTTGTGGGCAGTGACCTGATCTTGCACGATCGCCAGGCATTGCTCGGGCGGCGTCGCCGGATCGGCTCCGATGGTGCCGCAGATCTCGCCCGGGATGTAAAGCGGCGCGTGGGTGGTCACGGTCCAAGACCGTACCGCGCGGCGACGTTGCGGGCCGTGCCCGGCCCGCATCGCACGACACTTAAACCACGGCTACAACACGCCGAGGCTCGTCGCGATGGTTGCAGTCTCGGGGGGCATACGGGTGGTTGGCCCGAATGCAGGACAAGCGTACTGTTAGACTGGCCTTGCCGACACGGCCCGTCGGCGAGCAGAACAAGCGGGGATCGCAAGCGCCGCGTAGCCGGGCGCAGCGGGTCGCCGCCGATGAACCAGATCCCGGGAGTTGATGTGACCAGCAAAGATTCGGTGAACTCATTCGAAGCGCGCAACACCCTGGCGGTCGGCGGCAACAGTTACCAGATCTATCGCCTGGACGCCGTGCCCGGCACGGAGAAACTCCCCTACAGCCTCAAAGTGCTCGCCGAAAACCTGCTGCGCAACGAGGACGGCAGCAACATCACCAAGGACCACATCAGGGCGATAGCGAACTGGGATCCGTCGGCCGAGCCCAGCATCGAAATCCAATACACGCCCGCCCGCGTGGTCATGCAGGACTTCACCGGTGTGCCGTGCATCGTCGACTTGGCCACCATGCGGGAGGCCATCGGGGATCTGGGCGGCGACGCGGACAAGGTCAATCCGTTGGCGCCCGCCGACCTGGTGATCGATCACTCGGTGATCGCGGATCTTTTCGGCCGCGCCGATGCGTTCGAGCGCAACGTCGAGATCGAATACCAGCGCAACGGCGAGCGCTACCAGTTTCTGCGCTGGGGGCAGGGCGCCTTCGCCGACTTCAAGGTGGTGCCGCCGGGCACCGGCATCGTGCACCAAGTCAACATCGAATACCTCGCGCACGTGGTGATGACCCGCGCAGACGACGCGGGAAAAATAGCTGCGTACCCGGACACCTGTGTCGGCACCGACTCGCACACCACGATGGTCAACGGCCTTGGCGTATTGGGCTGGGGTGTCGGCGGAATCGAGGCGGAAGCCGCGATGCTCGGTCAGCCGGTGTCGATGCTCATCCCGCGGGTGGTCGGGTTCAAACTCACCGGTGAGATCCAGCCCGGTGTTACGGCCACCGACGTCGTGCTCACCGTCACCGAGAAGCTGCGCAAGCACGGCGTGGTCGGCAAGTTCGTCGAGTTCTACGGCGAAGGTGTGGCCGAAGTGCCGCTGGCGAACCGCGCGACGCTGGGCAACATGAGTCCCGAATTCGGTTCGACTGCAGCGATTTTCCCGATCGACCAGGAGACGATCGACTACTTGCGCTTCACCGGACGCAACGAAGAGCAACTCGCTTTGGTCGAGGCCTACGCTAAAGAACAGGGCCTGTGGCACGACGCCAAGCATGAGCCGAAGTTCTCCGAGTATCTGGAGCTCGACCTTTCCGAGGTGGTCCCGTCGATCGCCGGACCCAAGCGGCCACAGGACCGTATCCCGTTGTCCAAGGCCAAATCCACGTTCCGCGAGCAGATCCCCACCTACGTTGGTGACGACCCAGACAAGAAGGACTACTCCAAGCTGGACGAGGCGGTCGACGAGACGTTCCCGGCTAGCGACCCGGGGGCACTTACCAACGGCCACGCCGACGACCACAAACCGGTGAAGTCGGCCGCAAAGCATGCCAAGGGCCGGGTGAGCAATCCGGTGACGGTGAAGGCGCAAGAACTCGGTGAATTCGTGCTCGACCACGGCGCGGTGGTGATCGCCGCGGTCACCTCATGCACCAACACCTCCAACCCCGAGGTAATGCTGGGCGCAGCACTGCTGGCCCGCAATGCCGTAGAGAAGGGTCTGACCGCCAAGCCGTGGGTCAAGACCACGATGGCGCCGGGCTCGCAGGTCGTCAGCGACTACTACGAAAAGGCCGGCCTGTGGCCGTATTTGGAGAAGCTCGGTTTCTATCTCGTCGGCTACGGGTGCACCACCTGCATCGGCAACTCTGGTCCGCTGCCCGAGGAGATCTCGAAGGCGGTCAACGACAACGACCTATCGGTGGCCGCGGTGCTGTCCGGCAACCGGAATTTCGAGGGCCGGATCAACCCGGACGTGAAGATGAACTATTTGGCGTCGCCACCGCTGGTGATCGCCTACGCGCTGGCCGGCTCGATGGACTTCGATTTCGAGTCGCAGCCGCTGGGCAAGGACAACGAAGCCAACGACGTCTATTTGCGTGACATCTGGCCGTCGCAGAAAGACGTCTCCGACACGATCGCATCGGCGATCAACCAGGAGATGTTCATCACGAACTATGCCGACGTGTTCAAGGGCGACGAGCGGTGGCGCAACCTGCCCACCCCCAGCGGCAACACCTTTGAGTGGGACGCCGACTCGACGTATGTGCGCAAGCCGCCGTACTTCTCTCGCATGCCCGCCGACCCGGAGCCGGTCAGCGACATCAGTGGCGCGCGCGTGCTGGCGCTGCTCGGCGACTCGGTGACCACCGACCACATCTCGCCGGCGAGCAGCATCAAGCCGGGCACCCCGGCAGCGCAGTACCTCGACGAACACGGAGTCGAGCGCAAGGACTACAACTCGTTCGGGTCGCGGCGTGGCAACCACGAGGTGATGATCCGCGGCACGTTCGCAAACATCCGGCTTCGCAACCAACTACTCGACGACGTCTCCGGTGGGTACACGCGCGACTTCACCCAGCCCGACGCACCGCAGGCGTTTATCTACGACGCTGCGCAAAACTATGCGGCAAAAGACATTCCGCTGGTAGTGCTGGGCGGCAAGGAATACGGTTCGGGCTCGTCGCGGGACTGGGCGGCCAAGGGCACCCGGCTGCTGGGCGTGCGGGCGGTGATCGCCGAGTCGTTCGAGCGCATCCACCGGTCCAACTTGATCGGCATGGGCGTGATCCCGCTGCAATTCCCTCAAGCCAAAACCGCCGAATCGTTGGGTCTCGACGGCACCGAGGTATTCGACATCACCGGCATCGAGGCGCTCAACGACGGCAAGACGCCAAAAACGGTGCACGTCAAGGCCGCCAAGGATGGCAAGGACGCTGT
>DASZKQ010000216.1:0-5123 GCA_035552835.1 Mycobacterium sp.
ACCGCGGTACCGCGAGCATCGGTCGCACCGCCGTTGGCATGTCCAGATTCAATACGTCCGATGCCGGCCAAGAGATTCCAGCTGATCCCGCAATCGGGATTAGAGGTGGCCATCATTTGCTCGGCGTTACGGTACGCAGCCAGGGCCATCGACGGAATGCCCAGTGCACTAGGCGAATTCACCACGGCAGCCGGCGGCGGAGCCGACTTGGTGGCCGCCCCGATATGTAGGCTGGCGGGCCGCCGCGCGACGGCGACCACGGCTGGTCCGGACAACTCACTCCCGGTGGCTGCTACAACCGCCACCGAAGTAATGGCAACACGGGGCAAAGCCGGTGTGGGCGGGGACACTCGGCGCGCCGCGCCGCTGACGGCACAAGCAAGTACCAAGGGAGCGATCGCTGCGACGCTCAACGCTGGGTTCCGCGTCATAGCCATTACCCGCTGGCGCAAAGTCGCACGTCGGCGCTGGTTGAACCCCCAAACCGCCAGGGCCGTAAGCGATCTACACGCCAAAGCGGGCTCTTTGGTATGTGGCCTCAGGCGGTGACGCGCCATTTTGTCTCAGTGGCCGCGTTGGGTCGGGATCGACGCGGTGTCCGCGTCTGCGTCGCGGTGGCGGCCAGAGGCGTCGTCGTAGTCGTGGGCGGGCTGGTTGTTCGCGCTCTCAAGCGATTCGAGGATGGCTTCCTGGGCGTCCTTCGGCAGCAGGTGCAGGTTCTCCCGGACCCGGGCTTGGCGACGGCCGACCGCCTTGCGCTCCGGCATGCCGGGGGTGGCGATGATCTGCGGCGGCACACCCTCGACCTCGTCGACACCGCCGTCGACATGACCGGCCTCCAGGTGGGCCTGCTCCTCGGCCATGGTGGCCTCGTCCTTCTCCTCCGACATCCCGATCGGGCCGATACGACGACCGTTGAGGAACTGCCGAACCACCGGCTCGTCGCTGGTCAGCAGCACCTCACGGGGGCCGAACATGACCAGCTTGCGGCGGAACAGCATGCCCATGTTGTCCGGCACCGTGCGGGCGATGTTGATGTTGTGCGTCACGATCAAGATCGTGCAGTCGATCTGCGCGTTGATGTCGATCAGCAGCTGGCTCAAATACGCGGTACGGACCGGGTCCAGACCCGAGTCCGGCTCGTCACACAGGATGATCTGCGGGTCTAACACCAGCGACCGGGCCAGACCGGCGCGCTTGCGCATACCGCCGGAGATCTCACCGGGGAACTTCTTCTCATCCCCGCCCAGCCCCACCATCTCCAGCTTCTCCATGACGATGTCACGGATCTCGCCTTCCTTCTTCTTGGTGTGCTCACGCAACGGGAACGCGGTGTTGTCGTAGAGGTTCATCGACCCGAACAAAGCGCCGTCCTGAAACATCACCCCGAACAGCGTGCGGATGTCGTAAAGCTCCTTGGCCGAGCACTCGGTGATGTCGGTGCCATCGACGATGATCGAACCGCGCTCCGGGCGCAACAGGCCGATCAGCGACTTCAAAAAGACCGACTTCCCGGTACCCGACGGGCCCAGCAGCACGCTGACCTCGCCCTCCGGGATTTCCATCGTCACGTCTTCCCAGATTCGCTGGGCGCCGAAGGACTTCGTCAGCCCCTCAACCTCGATACCGATACCCATGCGAAACCCCTCCCGCCGACGTTGCTCACCGCTGCCCAAGCGCAGCTTGTGGCATGAGTCACTGTAGCGCACGGTGATGACGCAGTCGCGATGTGCGCCTATCGCCAGAAATTCATGATCGGCGGTGATTCCGTCATGCCCGCGGCGACCAATTGCCATGAAAGCCCATCGGAACTCGCTGCGGCAAGTGCACGGTGGCCACCGATTCGCAGGTTTGGGCGTCGAGCAACACCAGTTGACCCTCGTCGCGGCCCCGGTGATAGCCGTATCCGATCAGGATGCCGTCGTCCTCAGCCTGTGAGTCGGCGCCGGGACGTGGCACGAAGGACATCTCGCCGATCAGCAGCTCGGGGTCCAGCGGGGCCACCGTGCTGGATCCGGTCCCGTAGTCGTGCTTGTACAGCGCTGTCGACATTTGAGTTCTGCCTGAGTCGAGGAAGCCGCCCTCGACGCCGACGGTGTAGCCGAAACGATGCCGGCCGCCGAGCTTGGTCTCGTTGATGCGGGGGAATTCCTGCGCGCGGTCGTCGCGGCGTTCACTGCTCACCGTTCCGGTCGTCAGGTTGATCGTCCACCGGTCCAACGTGGGCTTGCTTTCGCCGGGCCCGCGCTGGTCGCGGTCGAACATCCGCTGGTAACGCACCACATCGAGCACCAGCACCTCGTTGCCGCCCTGCACTTCGGAGTAGGCGTTGAGCGGGTGGTAGACGTAGCAGGGCTCGATGTCGAACCACCGGACATCGGCGTTGGTACCCTCGCGGGGCAGCACGCCGATGCGCGCCGGGTATTTGGGGTTCCACGCGTAAGGCAGCCGGTAGGCCTGGCGCTCTTGGCGGTTGATCATCGCCGCGATCGGCCCAGGTACCCGCACGCGTCCGATCACGGACTGCATCACCAACCGGGCCGGCAGTTGCATCCAGCCGGGCACCTTTGTCGGCACCAACTGCATCAGGTCGAGTGTCACCGGCAAGTCGTAGAGCACCACATATTTGTCGGTGAGCGAGAAGTCGTGCATCATCGGCGATCCCGACACCTGGATGTCGACAGTGCGGCGAGCGTGGCCGTGGGTGTCGATCACCGAGTACTGCACGGTTCGACCGCGAGCGAAGGAGTAAGACACGGCGTGCAATTCGCCGGTTCTCGGGTCGCGGTGCGGGTGAGCGGCATATCCGCCGGCCAGGGTCCCGTCGAAATCGCACGGACCGACGGTGTCGAGTTCGTCGGTGAGTTCGTAGTTGGCCACGCCGCCTTCGACGAGAGCCAGGGTCTTTCCGGCGTGGGCCAGCACGTTGGTATTGGCGCCGAGGGACTGCATTCCGGCACGCAGGTTGCGCGTGGCAGTCGTCGGTTCACCGAGGGTCGATCGCACACCCGCGCTGCGGACCCAGCGGTTGCGATACCAGCCGGCCTTGCCGCCCTGTAGCGCTACTCCATGCACCATGCCGTCGCCGGTGAACCAGTGATAGGTGGCGGGGTCGACCTCTGCGACGGGGTTGGGCCCGTTGCGCAGGTACCGCCCGTCGAGGAATTCGGGGATGTGTCCGGTGACCGCCAGGTCGGTCGCGGTCATCTCGACACTTACCGGCGCCAGGAAGTCATCGAGATACGGGTTCGCCGGTGCGGCGGTGGTTGCTGTGCTCACTTTGGCCTCCTAGCTCGCATAACATTGATATTTCATCGTTATACACTTTGCAGGCCCGCTATGTCAAGATGACAACTAATGACTACAGGGACTTCGCAGGCCGAGCGCAACGTGCGCGCCGAGTTGCTGCACGCTGCCGTGGAGATCTTGGACAAGGACGGCCCCGACGCGCTGCAAACCCGCAAAATCGCCGGCGCTGCCGGGACCTCGACGATGGCGGTGTACACGCATTTCGGCGGGATGCCTGCGTTGATCGCCGCGGTTGCCGAGCAGGGGCTGTGCCAGTTCGATGCCGCGTTGACGATGGCCCCGACGGCGGACCCGGTCGCGGATCTGATGGCCACCGGGATTGCCTACCGGCGCTTCGCCATCGAGCGTCCACATATGTACCGGCTGATGTTCGGGAGCACCAGCGCGCACGGCATCAACGCGCCAGCACACGACGTCCTGACGTTGAGCTTGGCCGAGATCAACGACCACTACCCCAGCTTCGCGCATGTCGTGCGCGGCGTACACCGCTCCATGCTGGCGGGTCGAATCGCCGCAGGATCAGCCTCCGATGACGCCACCGTGGTGGCTGTCGCCGCTCAGTTCTGGGCGTCGATCCACGGCTTTGTGATGCTTGAACTCGCGGGCTACTACGGCGCGCAGGGCAGCGCCGTTGGGCCGGTACTCGCCGCGTTGACGACGAATCTTCTTATTTCACTTGGCGATTCGCCTGAGCGAGTGCGAGACTCACAACTTTCGGCGGTGCAGCGGCGCTGAGCATACGAAAACCCCCGCAGCCCTAGCGGCTCCGGGGGTTTTCGCTGAGTCGACTACTTGACGGTGACGGTGGCGCCGGCGGCCTCGAGCTTGGTCTTGGCCTCCTCGGCAGCCTCCTTGGGGGCCTTCTCCAGGACCGGCTTGGGCGCGCCGTCGACCAGGTCCTTGGCCTCCTTGAGGCCCAGGCCCGAGACGATCTCACGGACAACCTTGATGACGCCGATCTTCTTGTCGCCGGCGGCCTCGAGGATGACGTCGAACTCGGACTGCTCCTCGGCTGCCTCGGCGGCCGGAGCGGCCCCGCCAGGAGCGGCGGCGGCGGCGACGGCGACCGGGGCGGCCGCAGTGACCTCGAAGGTCTCCTCGAACTTCTTCACGAACTCCGAGAGCTCCAACAGGGTGAGTTCCTTGAACGCATCGAGCAGTTCGTCGGTGGACAGCTTGGACATGGTGTGGGTCCTTCCTTGATGGGTTTGGGGTTATTCGGTGGGTTCGGCGGGTGTTTCCGCTGGTGTTTCCGCTGGTGTTGCCGCTGGTGTTTCGGTCGTCTCGGCCTCGGTCGTCTCGGCCTCGGCGGCTGGGGCCTCGGCAGCCGGAGCTTCTGCGGCCGGGGCCTCGGCGGCCGGGGCCTCGGCCGGAGCCGCAGGCTCTTCTGCGGCCCTCTTCTCCTGCAGCGCGGCAACGAGCCGGGCCACCTGCGAGGCCGGTGCGTTGAACAGCCCGACCGCCTTCGACAGGTTGGCCTTCATCGCCCCAGCCAGCTTGGCGAGCAGCACCTCGCGCGACTCCAGGTCGGCGATGCGCTCGACTTCAGCGACGGTCAGCGGATGACCGTCCATGTAGCCACCTTTGATGACCAGCGCCTTGTGCTCCTTGGCGAAGGTCTTGATGGCCTTTGCGGCGTCGACTGCCTCGCCGCTGACGAAGGCGATCGCGGTCGGTCCGATGAACAGCTCGTCGAGCCCCTCAACGCCCGCCTCCGAGGCGGCCCGCTTGATCAGGGTGTTCTTGGCGACCGAGTAAGTCGCCGAGCCGGCCAGCGACCGGCGCAGCTCAGCCAGGTTAGCCACGGACAGGCC
>DASZKQ010000217.1:0-7208 GCA_035552835.1 Mycobacterium sp.
ACCGGGCGGTGGCCGAATTGGTAAGCGACGGAGCGCGATTCGACGAGAGGGCGGTTGGCGGGTGGGCGCTGAGCCGCGAGGGCGGCCATTCGCGGCGGCGCATCGTGCACGCCAACGGCGATGCAACCGGGGCCGAAGTGCAGCGGGCGCTCGACCATGCGGCAGCCGCGCTGGATACCCGCATCAACCACGCCGCCGTCGGCTTGCTGCACGACGCTAGTTTGGGGATCGATTCCGTGACCGGTGTGCTGGTCGCCAATCCCGACGGCATCGGCATCGTGCACGCGGCGTCGGTGATCTTGGCAACCGGCGGGCTGGGACACCTCTACGGCGCGACCACCAATCCTGACGGCTCCACCGGAGACGGGATCGCCTTGGCGCTGTGGGCCGGTGTGGCGGTGAGCGACATCGAGTTCATCCAATTCCATCCCACCATGCTGTACAGTCCCGATGCCGACCGGACGGCCGGCAATCGCCGACCGCTGGTCACCGAAGCCATCCGCGGCGAAGGCGCGGTTTTGGTTGACAGCCAAGGCAATTCGGTGACTGCAGGCGTGCACCCGATGGGCGATCTGGCGCCACGCGATGTGGTGGCCGCTGCTATCGACGCCCGGCTCCGGGCAACCGGCGACCCGTGCGTTTACCTCGATGCCCGCAGCATCGCCGATTTCGAAGACCGCTTCCCGACCGTCACCGCCGCGTGCCGAAAAGCCGGCATCAACCCGGTCCGTCAACCCATACCGGTGATTCCCGGTGCGCACTACAGCTGCGGCGGCGTGGTCACCGATGTGCACGGACAAACCGAGCTGCCCGGGCTTTACGCCGCCGGCGAGGTCGCTCGGACCGGGATGCACGGCGCCAACCGGCTGGCGTCCAACAGCCTGCTGGAGGGCTTGGTCGTCGGCAGCCGCGCGGGAAGGGCCGCCGCGGCGCACGCGGAGCTGATCGGGCGCCGCCGTGCGATGGCGCCGGAACCGGTCGGCCGTCCCGCGATGCGCCGCGGCGACCTGCAACGGGCAATGAGCCGCGATGCCTCGGTGGTCCGCGACGCCGATGCCCTGCACCGGCTGACCGGCACGCTGTCGACGGCGCCGATTCGGACCTTGCTGGCTCGGGCCGACCTCGAAGGTGCGGCGTTGACGGTGACCGCCCGCGCGGTCGCGGCCGCCGCGCTGGCCCGCAACGAGAGCCGGGGCTGTCACCACCGCGCCGAATATTCCGAAGCCACCCTCGCCCCGGCGCGCAGCATCGTTATTCGGCTGGCCGACGACGACAGCGCGCAGATCGATGCGCTGGCGGCGGTGTGCTGATGACCCTCTCGAAATGCGAGCTCGCCGAGGCTCGCGCCACGATCAGCCGGGCGCTCGACGAGGATCTGCGCTACGGGCCGGACGTCACGACGTTGGCGACGGTGCCCGACGGCGCAAAAACCATCGCGTCGCTGATCACCCGGGAGCCCGGGGTGATCGCCGGTGTGGACGTCGCATTGCTGGTGCTCGACGAGGTGCTTGGCGCTGACGGCTACCGGGTGCTCGATCGCGTCGAGGACGGCGCGCGGCTGCAGCCGGGAGCGTCGGCGCTGACGGTAGAGGCTCAGATGCTGGGCCTGCTGACCGCCGAGCGGACCCTGCTCAACCTGGTCTGCCATCTGTCCGGGATTGCCACCGCGACAGCCGCATGGGTGGACGCCGTGCACGGCACCAAGACGAAAATCCGCGACACCCGCAAGACGCTGCCGGGCCTACGGGCGCTACAGAAGTACGCGGTCCGGGTCGGCGGCGGCGTCAACCACCGGCTCGGCTTGGGCGATGCGGCGCTGATCAAGGACAACCACGTCGCGGCGGCGGGATCGGTGGTCGCGGCGCTACGCGCGGTGCGAGCGGCCGCACCCGATCTGTCGTGCGAGGTCGAAGTCGACTCGCTCGAGCAGCTAGACGAGGTGTTGGACGAAAAAGCCGAGTTGGTGCTGCTCGACAACTTTCCGGTTTGGCAGACCCAGATCGCGGTGCAACGCCGCGACGCCTGGGCGCCGGCCACCGAATTGGAGTCGTCCGGCGGACTTTCGCTGGAAACTGCCGCGGAGTACGCCGGGACGGGTGTGGATTACCTTGCTGTCGGCGCGCTTACCCACTCGGTGCGGGTGCTCGATGTGGGTTTGGATGTCTAGTGTCGTAAGCCATTAGTTCGGAATGATGCGCGAGCCGGTGTGGAGCTGGCGGGGTTCAAGGCCAGCGATCCTGCAGTCGATGTGGGAGCATCCGGGTGTGGACCCCGCAGGACGATCCGGAAGCGCGGATCCGAGAGCTGGAGCGCCCGCTCGGCGACGCGGCCGGCATGTCGGAACTGGGCGCCGCGAAGCTGCGGACGACCGCAGGCACTCGCGGGTGGGCGACCGCCCTGGCCGACGCCTTCCAAAACGGCGTTGATGAGGACACTGTTACCCAGTGCCCCAATGGAAATCAATCGCCGGGTACCTGGGCCACCGACGCGGCGCCAAATGTCTCCGCTGGATCCGTGCTCTGTGGAAACTACGACAATCGGCCGGACCTGATGTGGACGAATAATCACGACCTGCTGCTCAGTGACATCCAGGGACCGGATCTCAACGCGCTGTATTAACTTTGGCAGAACCTCTAACGTCGTCACCAGCGTGGTGGCGCGGCGCCCCGGCCGAAGCCCCACGTCGACTGACCCAATCGAGGCTTTCTTGGTTCATCGGGCGGTCGTCGAAAGTTGGCTTGCAGCAACGCTTCCGCATCGGCGCCCTCGGTGATGGCCGAACACGGCGCGTTGAATTCGCAGTCATGACAATGCGCCGCGAACGTCGGGTAAATGGTTGGCCAACTGGTCATATCGACCGCCTCGGCAGCGATCAGCGACCCCACCGAGGTGATCTCCTGGCGGCTTCGACGGACGCGGGTACGACGCAGCACACCAGCGGTGATCTGCTCGGTCCGGTCCGTCGCGGTGCGGCGCGATGCCTGCGCTGACACTCGCTGGTGTTGCGGGAGCAATCGACCCCCACCGCTGGCCTCGTGCTGAGCGACCGCCTTCGGCAGGCGTTTGGTCGCGGACCCAGGGGCCGGGAATTTGAGCGGGCCCGCGATGCGCACCTCGTTGTGAATCGTTCCGGCGATCTGCACGCCGATGTAGTCATGCTCGAACGCCCAACAGTCCGCCAACGCTTGCTCGTCGCGGACCAACGTGTCGATGTCCTGCCACTCGTCGACGATCTGATGGCAAATCACCCAGTAGTCGTCGGCGGCGTCCACCGCCACCAAATCGATTCGGCACGGGTAGATCACTGGAGATCCGTCGTGCACCAGCAATCCGCGCTCGGGGTCGTCGGGATCTGGGACCAGCGCCTCGACATCGAGATTGATCTTGACCGGTGCGAAGTCGTCGACGGCGTTCGCCCAGGCGTCATAACAGTCCAGCAGCGCCGCGGCCGCGTCGAGTATGTCGGCCGCGTCGGCCTCAACCAGCGATTGCGCGAGCGCCTTGTGCACCAGCGGCTGGGTCACGTCGTGTTGCCAGTCCCAGGTGCCGGGGTAGTAGTACACGGCCAATGCGTCTTTGAGGGCGGACGGCAGGGCCGGTTCGACGAACGCGAGCGATCGCAGGTTGCGGCGATGCGGTGACGCGAAATCCCACTGCCGTCGGCAGCGCTTGAACTGTGTGCGCTCCTCGGCGGTGATCCGATAGTCGACCATGTGCTCAGCTGCCTTAGTGGTAGTGCTGCGGCCACGGCTCGTCGACCGGCCACCGGCACCGGTCCGCGGTGTCGGCCATCGACTCGAGTTCGGCCAGCAGATCGTCGAAGAACGCGCGCAGCCGTGCCGGTTCGTCGAGGGGCCAGGCGGCCGAAAACGACATCCACACGTCGGGGGCGGTTGCCGCAGACGGCATCTGGGCGGTCACCATCCGCCAGTCGTAGGCTTCGCCGCACCGCTCTATATACACGAGGTCATCGCGACCGGGGCGTGCCGCCACGATCGAGGCGAAGAGTTCATCCCGAGTCATTGCCGCGCCCCGTCTGCCCAGAATAGGCCTGCCGGCGGCCGTGATCTAGCGGCGAAGTAAGCGGCGTGCTGCCGGTTTGGCCGCGACGAGCGCACCCGCATCGCTTGCGATGCGCGACAAGATCAGTGCTCCCTCGATCAATGAGATCACTGCAACGGCAACGCTTTCCGCTTCTACTGCCGACCAGCCGTCAGTGCGCAGCCGCTCTTCGATCGCCCGGCACCAGCCGGTAAAGGCGCGCGCCGACGCCTCGCGCACCAATGGACTGGCATTGACCGACTCGGTGGCGATCGGCTCGATGGGACAGCCGTCGCGTCGATCGGCGGACAGCCCGTCGATCAGCAAATCGACCCACCGGTCGACGATGTCCGACACCGGCATGCCGCCGGCCAGGAACCTGCGCAGCAGTTGCTCGATGGCCGCCCCGCTGCCGTCGACGACTGCGGCGGCCAGCTGCTGCTTGCCTTGCGGAAAGTGGTGATACAGCGAACCGGGCTTGACGCCTGCCCCATCGAGGATCTGGTTGATCCCGGTCGCGGCGTAGCCCTGACGGCGGAACAGGGTGGCCGCGGTGTCGATCAGCGCGGCCCGGCTGCGGTCTGGTCGGGGCATGCGTGCAAAAATACTTGCAATACTTGAGTGATCACTCAAGAATGCTGTAATGAGGCAGTTGATGTTCGAAGAGGCCGGTCGATATGCCTGGCGCGAAACCTCCGACCCGGAGATCACGGCGCCGGGACAAGCGCTGGTCAGGCCGTTGCTGGTGGCCTGCTGCGACCTCGACGTCGCGGTCGCGGACGGCCGATTGCCGATGCCGTCCGGACATGCGGTCGGTCATGAGGGGCTGGCGGACGTGGTCGCCGTTGGCGACGAAGCCACAAGCGTCCAGGTCGGCGACCGAGTGGTCGTGCCGTTTCAAATCAGCTGCGGCGCCTGCCGCGAATGCCGCCGCGGCGTAACGGGTTCGTGCGCGTCGCTGCCGTTGATGGCGATGTATGGGATGGCCCCGCTTGCCGGCCTAGACGGCGGCGGATTCATGTCCGATCTGGTCCTGGTGCCCTACGCCGACGCGATGCTGATTCCGGTTCCGCCGACCGTCGACCCGATCGCCATCGCTTCGCTCTCGGACAACATCCCCGACGGCTGGCGCGCGGTCGGGCCTTACCGCGCGGAGCTGGCTGGCCTCGATCCGGCCGATCGCCGTGTGCTGGTGGTCGGCCGGCTGTCGATCGGGCTGTACGCGGCGGGGTTCGCAGCTGCGCTCGGCTTCCACGTCGACTATCTCGACACCGACCCGGACCGGCTTGCCATGGCGGAGAAACTCGGCGCGGTCGTGCACGACGTTGCCAAGCCCGATAAGTCCTGGGACCCGTATCCGGTAACCGTGCACACCAGCGGCGATTCGGCGCTGCTGGCGGCGACGCTGCGTGCCACCTGGCCAGACGGCGTGTGTACCGACACCGGGATCTACCCCAAATACAACGTCGAGATGCCGTTGCTGCCGATGTACACCCGCGGTGTGCGGTTCATCACCGGGCGGGTCAGCGCGCGTGCCGTGATCCCGGAGATCCTGGAGCTGCTGGCCGGCGGCTGCGACCTATCACCGGTCGTCGATCGCGTGGTCGGATGGGAGGAGGCCCCGTCGGTCTGGCCGACGATGGCCGGCAAGACCGTGTTCACGCGGGCCTAGACGGCTTGCTTTTCTAAGTAGGAGTCGCTGGGTGGCCGAGATTGCACTCAGGGCTGTGCTCTACCGAAATCCACGACCCTGAGTGCAATCTCGTCGCGTCGTTAGTTCCCTCACGCGATATCGGCGACGAACATCCCGACTCGGCCGATCTGCTGGCGGGCCAAGAAGGGCAGCCCCTTGCCGTCGCTGCCGGCGGGCAGCACCCGTGGGTTGGTGATGTGGACGTCCTTGCGGATGAAGTGCACGTCGGCCTCACCGGCCGCCAGCACATTCTTCACCCAATTCGTTTTGCCGTGGGCCAGCCCGATGGCCAGCACGTTGCCTTTGCGGTATGCGGTCACGATGGTCTCGTATTGCTTGCCGGATGTGCGGCCACGGTGCTTGATCACCGAGAACGTCGGTAGGTAGTGTGCGATCGGCTTGACCGCCGGGTTGAAGTACTTGATTTGGAAGCGCTCGAACCAGGGCGGAAAGAGCATCGGGACGCCCGGGGCGTTGTTGGGATGGTCCTTTGCGGACATGGCGGCTCCGTTTTTCGTGGTGTGCGGTCACTGTACCGGTCCGATATGCAGTTGATCTTCTCTGGGACAATGGTCGATGTGAACGTGATGGCGCGCATCGACCTGCGCGGCGAGGAGCTGTCGGCTGCCCGGCTGCGGGCGGCGATGCCGCGCGGCGGAGTGGACGTGGATGCCGCGCTGCCGTCGGTTCGCCCGATCGTGGAGGCGGTTGCTGAGCGGGGCGCGGAAGCCGCGCTGGAGTTCGGCGAATCGTTTGACGGAGTGCGGCCGCCGACCGTCCGGGTGCCCGGCGCCGAGTTGGATGCAGCGCTGGCCGGCCTGGACCGCGACGTCCGGGTCGCACTGGAAGTCGCGATCGAGCGCACCCGTGCGGTGCATGCCGACCAGCGCCGCGCCGACTGCACGACGACGCTGGGCCCGGGCGCCACCGTCACCGAGCGGTGGGTGCCGGTCGAACGGGTCGGGCTGTATGTGCCGGGCGGCAACGCCGTGTACCCGTCCAGCGTGGTGATGAACGTGGTGCCCGCGCAGGCTGCCGGCGTCGGCTCGCTGGTGGTGGCCAGCCCGCCGCAGGCGCAATCGCAGGGCCGGTTTCAGGGCCTGCCGCACCCGACGATCCTGGCCGCCGCCCGGATGCTCGGCGTCGACGAGGTGTGGGCGGTCGGCGGGGCGCAGGCGGTCGCGCTGCTGGCCTACGGCGGTGTCGACACCGACGGCGCCGAACTTGCGCCGGTCGACATGATCACCGGACCCGGCAATATCTACGTGACCGCGGCAAAGCGGATCTGCCGTTCGCGGGTCGGCATCGACGCCGAAGCAGGGCCGACCGAGATCGCCATCCTGGCCGATAACACCGCCGACGCTGCGCATGTCGCCGCCGACTTGATCAGCCAGGCCGAGCACGACGAAATGGCCGCCAGCGTCCTGGTGACACCGAGCGCCGACCTGGCCGATGCCACCGACACCGAGCTGGC
>DASZKQ010000218.1:0-3374 GCA_035552835.1 Mycobacterium sp.
TTCCTGCACATGACAGTTACCGCAGAGTCGCTGCGAAAATCGATGGTGACCGTCGCACAGAAGGCGGGCGAATGGTCGCTGCACTTTCTGCAGGACACCGCCGGAAGCCTCTTCGGCGCGGTCACCTCAGCGATCATCTTCTTGTACGTGTTTGTCGCGCTGCTGACCAACCGCGAGAGACTTCTCACCTTGATCCGCCAACTCAATCCGCTCGGTGACGACGTCACTGATTTGTATTTGCGCAAGATGGGCTCGATGGTTCGCGGCACCGTGAACGGTCAGTTCGTCATCGCACTCTGCCAAGGGGTTGCCGGGGCCGCGTCCGTCTACGTCGCCGGCTTCCACCACGGGTTCTTCATATTCGCGATTCTGTTGACCGCACTGTCCATCATCCCGCTGGGCGGCGGGATCGTGACCATCCCGTTCGGTATCGGGATGATCTTCTACGGCAACGTTCCCGGCGGCATTTTTGTAATCCTTTGGCATCTGATAGTTGTCACCAACCTCGACAACTTTTTGCGCCCGATCCTGGTGCCCCGAGACGCCCGCCTCAATCCCGCGCTGATGTTGCTTGCCGTGTTCGCGGGTATCGCCATGTTCGGCCCGTGGGGCATTGTCATCGGCCCGGTGCTGATGATCGTCGTCGTCACCACCATTGACGTCTACCTGGCGGTGTACAAGGGCGTCGAGATCGAAGAGCACGACGACCAGGACGGCAAACCCGGTTGGCTCACGCGGTGGAGAGCACGCAACCAACCCGAGGCTAGGACGCAACCAGCCGCTGAGTGAGGAACTCGACGACCCGCTTGCGCGCCTCGTAGGCGGGCTGACCGTCGACCTCACGCACCTCGTCGGTCAGCACCGAATGCGCCATCCGGGAGAAGCCGTGCTCGTTGCCCGGCCCCGAGTCGATCTCGATCACCTCGAACGCGTCGCCGAGCCGCTCTTTGAGCGTGGCGAACCGTTCGCCCGGCGACATCCTGTCCTCGCTGAACCGCAGACCCATCGCGCACAAGCCCTCGTTGGCGGCACGATCTTTAAAAGCGTTCAACTCCAATTCGCTCACTCCGGGATCGCGCCGCTGGCGCGGCATCAGCGGAAAGGGTACCGACGGCTGGCTGAGCACCGGCGCGAGCACGCTGTCGTCGACCGCGGCGGCCAGCGCGAAGCCGCCGGTGAAACACTGGCCGATCACCCCGACGCCCTTGCCCGGCGTCGACTTGTTGAGGTCACGAGCCAATGCGCGCAGAAACACCGACACCGGCCGCTGCTTGTTGGTCGCCAACGCCGCGAATTCCCTTGCCACACAGGCACGTCCGATGGCGGAAACCACGTAGCCTACGTCTTTCCCGCGGCCGGGCTCGCCGAACAGCGACGGTATCGCGACGGTAAATCCGTTGTCCACCAGATGATTGCCCAGCCCCAGCACACCGGGATGGATGCCGGGTATCTCGGGGATCAGCACCACGCCGGGTCCTTCGCCCTTGCGGTAGACGTCATGGGTGTAACCGCCGCCGGTGAACGGTTCCGCTGACCAACCGGTGAGGTCAGCTTCGGGTGAGCTCATAGGGATGTCCCTTCTACCGGTGCGCCGGCTAGGTCTCTGCTACCGGTGCACCGGTAGGGACGGCTGTGATTGGGTGGCCGCCGCCAGCGTACGGAACTGATCGACGCTCCCGGCGCCCGTGATCGCGATCTGAGCGGGACCGGCCGAAGTGGCCAGCCGGGTGGTCCACACCGGCTCGGTACCGCCGTCGCCCTGATAGACGATCCACTGGGTGCCCTCGACGTCGACGGTTCCGGTCGGGTACATCGAGGGGTGGATCGAGCCGACCAGCTTGGCCTCGTCGGCGTTGCTCTGGGTCAGGCTCAAATACATGCCGGTGGGGCTGATGAATCCGACGGTGGAGGTGACCGCGCGCACCCGCTGACCGGTCGACGGGTCGGCTCGTCCGTCTCCGATACCGCCGCGGCTACCGGAGTTGGGCTGCCAGCCTTCGGGCAGCCGCGGCAGCCGGACCGGGAACCCCAGCGTCTGCGCGTCGGCCCGCAGCGCGCCGGCTGCGTCGTAGGACGGCACCGGTCCGCGATTGGTCCCACCGGGGGCAAAGGTGCACATCCCGACCATGCCGGCCAGGATGATGCAGGCCACCACCAGCGGCGCGATCGACCAGAACATATCCCGGCCGTCCTGCAGCAGCCGTGGCTTGGCCGGCTTGGCCGTCGGCTGCGGCTGCGTCGTCACAGCACGAGTATCCCAGCTCCCGACCGCCAACCGTCTTCTGGGACAATCGGCAACCATGAGCCCAGGTTCTCGTCGTGAAGCCCCGGACCGCAACCTTGCTCTGGAACTGGTCCGGGTCACCGAAGCCGGTGCCATGGCTGCCGGGCGCTGGGTGGGCCGCGGAGACAAGGAGGGCGGCGACAAGGCGGCCGTCGACGCGATCCGCGAACTGGTCAATTCGGTGTCGATGCGGGGCGTGGTCGTGATCGGCGAGGGCGAGAAAGACCACGCGCCGATGCTCTACAACGGTGAAGAAGTCGGTAACGGCGACGGCCCGGATTGCGACTTCGCCGTCGACCCCATTGACGGCACCACACTGATGAGCAAGGGCATGCCCAACGCCATCTCGGTGCTGGCGGTGGCCGATCGCGGCTCGATGTTCGACCCGTCGGCGGTGTTCTACATGAACAAGATCGCCGTCGGGCCCGACGCCGCTCACGTGCTGGACATCACCGCGCCGGTGGCCGACAACATCCGGGCGGTCGCCAAGGTCAAGGGCTTGTCGGTGCCCGACATGACGGTATGCATCCTGGACCGCCCGCGGCACGCTCAACTGATCCACGACGTCCGCGCCACCGGAGCGCGAATCCGATTGATCACCGACGGCGACGTGGCCGGCGCGATCTCGGCGTGCCGGCCGGGCTCCGGCACCGACATGCTGGCCGGGATCGGCGGCACCCCGGAGGGCATCATCACCGCGGCGGCGATCCGGTGCATGGGCGGGGAGATCCAGGCGCAGCTGGCGCCCAAGGACGACGAGGAACGGCAGAAGGCAATCGACGCCGGCTACGACCTCGACAAGGTGCTGAGCACCGAGGACTTGGTCTCCGGGGAGAACGTCTTCTTCTGCGCTACCGGCGTCACCGACGGCGACCTGCTCAAGGGAGTCCGCTACCAGCCCGGCGGCTGCACCACCCAGTCGATCGTGATGCGCTCGAAGTCCGGCACGCTGCGGATGGTCGAGGCCTATCACCGGCTGTCCAAACTCAACGAATACTCGGCCATCGACTTCACCGGCGACAGCAGCGCCGCATACCCATTGCCGTAACCACCACAGAAGGACCCCCAATTTATGGCCGCTCACGCCGCC
>DASZKQ010000219.1:0-4199 GCA_035552835.1 Mycobacterium sp.
CCCGATTCCCTTGGTTGTGACCCGCCATTGCGGTGTCATAACTTGATCTCACTATGCGAGACGTTAGTATCTCTCTGTGAGACAGGATAGCGGCATCGGCGTCCTCGACAAAGCCGTAGTGGTGCTGCACACAATCGCGGAATCACCGTGCGGGTTGGCGGAATTGTGCGATCGCACCGGTCTACCCAGAGCCACCGCACACCGATTGGCCGCCGGCTTGGAGGTCCATCGCCTGCTGGCACGCGACGGCGATGGGCGTTGGCGGCTCGGCCCGGCGGTCAGTGAGCTGGCGGCTCAGGTCAACGACCCACTGCTGGCGGCAAGCGCGATGGTGCTGCCGCGGCTGGGTGAGATCACCGGCGAAAGCGTGCAACTGTACCGCCGCGAGGGCAGCTGGCGGATCTGCATCGCCGCCGTGGAACCGCCTGCGGGCCTTCGCGATACCGTACCGGTCGGAGCGCGTTTGCCGATGACCGCCGGTTCCGGAGCCAAGGTGCTACTGGCATACGGCGACGACGCCACTCGGCAGGCAGTACTACCCACCGCAAAATTCAGCGATCGCGCGCTGACCGAAGTCCGGCGTCGCGGTTGGGCGCAAAGCGCCGGCGAGCGCGAGGCCGGAGTGGCGAGTGTGTCGGCGCCGGTACGCGATGCCCGCGGTGCGGTGATCGCCGCCATCTCGGTGTCGGGTCCGATCGACCGCATTGGCCGCCGCCCCGGCGCGCGTTGGGCGGCTGATCTGCTGGCGGCGGCCGATGCCGTTACCCGCCGACTGTAAAGCCCGCTTTGATTGCCCGCCCAGCGGACCCGCGGTGGCAACCTGACAAACTGTCGCCATGGGAACCAATCAGCGCGCGAGCATCGTCATGTCCTCCGACGAGATCGCCGATTTTGTCGTCAAGAGCCGCACCGGGACGCTGGCCACCGTCGGCTCCGACGGCCAACCACATTTGACCGCAATGTGGTACGCCGTGGTTGACGGCGAAATCTGGCTAGAAACCAAGGCCAAGTCGCAGAAGGCGGTCAACCTCATTCGAGACCCGCGGGTGAGCTTCCTGATTGAGGGCGGCGACACCTATGACACCTTGCGTGGAGTGTCCTTCGAAGGCGTCGCCGAGATTGTCGACGATCCCGACGTCTCACACCGTGTCGGGGTCAGCGTGTTCGAGCGCTACACCGGTCCGTACAGCGACGAAATGAAGCCGTTCGTCGAGCAGATGATGAACAAGCGGGTCTGCGTTCGCATCGTGGCCCGTCGCTCGCGTTCTTGGGATCACCGCAAACTGGGCTTGCCGGCCATGCCGGTGGGTGGATCGACGGCACCGGCCGCGCTGGGGACCGGCCAGTAAATTTCGTTTGTAGCCCCGATGGGATTCGAACCCACGCTACCGCCGTGAGAGGGCGGCGTCCTAGGCCGCTAGACGACGGGGCCAGAACCGATCCGAGGTGCCAGCATAGCTCACCGGCATACGCCCACCTAATTGCTCAGCGGTGGAAATAACGTTGGACAAACCTGCAAAACCCTGCTGGGGTACCAGGACTCGAACCTAGAATGGCTGAACCAGAATCAGCTGTGTTGCCAATTACACCATACCCCATTGGCTGCCTAAAACAGCTGGTCAAAGGCTTCCCGCAGACGATGTGATGGTCATGCTGCCGCTGCTGCCAGCTGCCCAAGGGCCGACGTGCAGACTACCAAACAATGTGGTCGCTTCTCACGCCTCTGCCCCCTCGCCCGGCTCCTCCTCGGGCCGCAACGCGGCCCGCATTGTCGCCGGGCGCCCGACCTGGTCGCGAGCTTCCCGCAGCCGCTGCAGACTGCATTCGCGTCCAAGCAACTCCATTGATTCGAACAATGGCGGGCTGACTGAGGATCCGGTGATGGCCACCCGGATCGGACCGAAAGCTTTGCGCGGTTTGAGCCCGAGCGCCTCGACCAACGCGCCTTTGAGCGCGGCCTCGATATCGGCCACCGTCCAATCCGACAGCCCATCCAGCGCTGCTACCGCGCCGTCGAGCACCGGCCCGGCGTCTGTACCCAGTTCCTTGGCCGCGGCCTTGGGGTCGATCGTGTATTCGTCGTCGTTGAAAAACTTCAACAGGTCCCACGCGTCACCCAGCACGACGATGCGGGTTTGCACGAGGCCGGCGGCCACCGCGAACCGTGCATCGTCCAGCCCGGTTTGATGCCCATGCGTATTGAAGTAGTCGCACAGCCTGCCGGTGAAATCGTCGACGTCAAGCAGCCGGATGTGCTCGGCGTTGATCGCGTCTGCTTTTTTCTGGTCGAACCGCGCTGGGTTGGCGTTGACGTCGACAACGTCGAAAGCGGCCACCATTTCGTCGAGGCTGAACACGTCGCGGTCGCCGGCGATCGCCCAGCCCAGCAACGCAAGATAATTCAGCAGCCCTTCGGGAATGAAGCCCCGGTCCCGGTGGGCGAACAGATTCGACTGCGGGTCGCGTTTCGACAGTTTCTTGGTGCCTTCGCCCAACACCGTTGGCAAGTGGGCGAATTCCGGAACCCGATCAGCAATCCCAATGCGGATCAGCGCGTGGTACAGCGCGATCTGCCGTGGCGTCGACGGCAACAGGTCCTCACCGCGCAACACATGCGTGATCTTCATCAAGGCGTCGTCGACCGGGTTGACCAAGGTGTACAACGGATCACCGGTTGCGCGCGTCAACGCGAAATCGGGAACCACACCCGCCGCGAAAGTAGTCGGTCCACGGACCAGATCGTCCCAGCCCAGATCTTCATCGGGCATCCGCAACCGCAGCACCGGTTTACGGCCCTCGGCCAAATACGCCGCTTGCTGCTGCTGTGTCAGATCACGGTCGAAGTTGTCGTAACCGAGCTTCGGACTGCGGCCGGCGGCCAGATGGCGCGCCTCGACTTCCTGAGGCGTCGAGAACGCCTGGTATGCATCGCCCGAGGCGAGCAGCTGGCCGACCACGTCGCGGTAAATGTCGCTGCGCTGCGACTGCCGGTATGGACCGTAGGCTCCGCCCACCTCGGGGCCCTCGTCCCAATTCAGCCCGAGCCAGCGCAGCGCATCCAACAGCGCCAGGTAGCTTTCCTCGCTATCGCGTTCGGGGTCGGTGTCCTCGACGCGGAACACGAAGGTGCCGCCGGTGTGTCGAGCGTAGGCCCAGTTGAACAGTGCGGTACGGATCAAGCCCACATGCGGTATACCGGTTGGCGACGGGCAGAACCGGACCCGTACGCCGGCTGCTTCAGTCACGATTTTCCTTTGCGGATAACGGGATTGGTCAACGTTCCGATTCCCGCGATGGTGATGCTGACGGTGTCGCCGTCTTCGATGGGTCCGACACCCGCTGGTGTGCCGGTGAGAATGAGATCGCCTGGCAGCAAGGTCATTACCGCCGAAACCCATTCCACGATCGCACCGATGCCGTGGATCATCAACGAGGTACGGCTGTGCTGTTTGACTTTGCCGTTGACCTCGGTGCGCAGTTCGAGGTCGGACGGGTCTCGGGGACTTAGGTCGGTGACGATCCACGGCCCGACGGGGCAGAACGTGTCGTGGCCCTTCGCTCGTGTCCACTGGCCATCAGCGCGCTGTTGGTCGCGGGCCGACACGTCGTTGGCGATGGTGTAGCCCAGGATGCTCTCGGCAGCGCGCGCGGCCGTCACGTCCTTGCAGGGTCGACTGATCACTGCCGCCAGCTCGCCCTCGAAATGCACGGGCGATGCGGCAGTAGGCAATCGGATCGGCACGTTGGGCCCGATGATCGCGGTATTGGGCTTGAGGAAGATCACCGGGTCGGCCGGCGCTTCACCGCCCATCTCGGCGATGTGATCGGCGTAGTTCTTGCCGATGCAGACCACCTTGCTCGCAAGCATCGGGGCTAGCAGTCGCGTGTCGGCCAGCGGCCACGAGCGGCCGGTGAAAGTCGGGGTGCCAAATGGATGCTCGGCGATCTCACGGGCCATCATCCCGCGGGGCTCGTCCGCGTCGCCGTCGATGCTGACGAACGCGACACCGTCAGGACTGGCAATTCGGCCAAGGCGCATTTGCCTGAGCCTAGCCGGGCGACGATGCGGGCCGGCACGGCCCGGTGAGAAGCCCGGCAATTGAGCCGAGTAGGGTCCGGCGCGACTTGCGCAGCCGGGCTGGTTGTCGCTATAGCCACAGCTTTCACCTCGCCGTGCGAGCATGGATTGATGCCGACGG
>DASZKQ010000220.1:0-3195 GCA_035552835.1 Mycobacterium sp.
GTCAGTCGGTATGGACTGGCGCTGACGCTGGCGTGGATTGGCTTCGGCAAGTACGTCAAGATGGAAGCCCGGGTTTTGATCGAGCACAGCCCGTTGATGAGTTGGGCCTATGACGTGTTCAGCGTCAACACCGTCGCGCGGGGTTTGGGAACGCTGGAGATCGTGGCCGCGATCCTGATTTGCCTTCGCCCGCTGTCAGCCCGGTTATCGGCAATCGGCAGCACGATGGCGATCGTCCTATTCTGCGGGACGCTGAGCTTTCTGTTCACCACACCGGGCGTGGTCAGCCAGTTCGCCGGGCCGGTTCCGGTGCTCTCCGCGCTACCCGGACAGTTCCTGCTCAAAGATGTTGTGCTGATGGGGGTGGCGATTTGGACGCTCGGTGAGGCCCTGCAAGCACACCGGACGGCGTCAGCTTTTGATGCCGACCGTGATCAAGTCGGAGATGGCCCGGGTTAACAGCGGCCGCCGAACCCGGTGTTGCTCCGCGATGGTGAAGCCGGCGCCCTCGAACAATCGCCGCATCTCGGCCGGCGACGGGTGATGCGCCGGCTTCCATTTGCGGGCCGCGGGCCCCTGCAGGCGGGGTTGGCGCGCACTGAGAGTCGAGACCGTCACCAGCCCGCCGGATGACAGCACCCGGTGGAATTCACCCAACGCCGCGGGTTGATCGAAGAAGTGAAACGCTGACGTCGTCACGACTGCGTCCAGCGTCCCGTCGTCAAACGGAAGTTGCTCGGCGGGACCACGCAACCACTGCACACCCGTCGAACGGGCGCGGGCCTGCTTGAGCATGCCCTGAGACATGTCCACACCGTAGACCTCGCCGGGATGCAGTTCGCGTTCGATCCGGTCAGCTAAAATGCCTGTGCCGCAGGCAATGTCAGCCACCCGCGCAGAGGAGTGCGCGCGTAGCTGCGCAACCACCTCGTCGTGCGCGGGCCGGTATACCCACTGCTGCAAAAACGGCAGGTTGTAGGCCGGGGCCGCCCAACTCCAGAACCCTGTGATGGCGTCGTTGAAACTGCGGCGTTGTGCTGGCGTGGTCACTTGATCGACGTGTAGTAGATCGTGTCAGCCACCGACACCGAGTCGTTGCCCTGCGGGATCGGCGGACGGCCGTGGTCGGCCAGCAGCTGACTCATCGGTCTACCGGTCGACCGCCAGCCCAGCGTGTCCAGATAGACGGCGACGTCGTTGCGCTCACCCTCATACCCGAGTTCGGAAAATTCCAGGTCGAAGCCGTGGACACGCCATTTTTCGGTGGCCCTGCGCATCATCTCTCGCGCCTGCTCGTGGTCGACGCCCGACATGTCCGGGATAGCCTCGGTGGCCAGTCGGCTGCCGGCTGCGCTGAGCGCGGAGACGTTGTCCAGCAAGCGGTCTTGTGCTTCAGGCGGCAGATACCCGAGCAGCCCCTCGGCGATCCAGGCAGTGGGTTGGGTGTGGTCGAAACCCGCCTCGATCAACGCGGCTGGCCAGTCGTTGCGCAGATCGATGGCGACCGCACGGCGGTCGGCTGTCGGCTCGGCGCCCAGATCGGCCAGGGTGGTGGTCTTGAACGCGATCACCTGAGGCTGGTCGACCTCGAAGACCGTCATACCGGCGGGCCAGCCCAACCGGTAGGCGCGGGCGTCAAGACCCGACGCCAGGATCACCGCTTGGCAGATTCCGGCCTGCGTCGCCTCGAGGAAGAACGAGTCGAAAAACCGGGTGCGGACGGCCATCGCCTCGGGCATGTGCTCGAGCTTCCAGCCGGACTCCTCGTCGTCGACGTCCTGGGCGGCCAGCTCTCCGGTGGCCAACTTCGTCAGGAAGTCCACCCCGACGGCTCGGACCAGCGGTTCGGCGAACTGGTCATCGATCAGGGGGTTTTCGGCTTTGGTGGCGAGCGCCCGGGCTGCGGCAACCATGGTCGCTGTCGCTCCCACGCTGGTCGCCAAGTCCCAGGTGTCGTTATCGGTGCGCGGCATTGCGTGCTCCTAAAGTTCAGATCAGGGTTACTTAGTTAGCATAGCAAGTATTTAGCCTATATAACAAGCTGCCGCAACGCGGGCCGGTCGTGTCGGAGAATCGACGGAGGGGCGCTTCGCTCTCAAACTAGCCTCGGTGGGGCATCCGAAGCAGATGCGCAGTTACACCCGCCCATCCAGGTAAGGAGTCACATGACCGTTGTCAACGGCCTGCCTGCCCACGCTCTGCTCGTCCATCTCATCGTGGTCCTCGTGCCGCTGACTGCCCTGTTGGTGATGCTGTGTGCGCTGTGGGGGGCCGCGCGCCGACACTTGGTGTGGTTAACGCTTGTACTTGCCATCGTGACAACGGTGCTGACGCCGATCACGATCGATGCCGGCGAGTGGCTATTCGACCTGAGGCGCAATCCCAGCCCGATATTGCGCGAGCACGCCGCGCGCGGCGGCTGGATGACCTACTTCGCGGTGGCGCTGCTCGTCGTCGCGCTTGCGCTCGCGCTGCAACATGTGGCGCAACAGCGATCCGACAAGCGCCGGTTGGCCGCCAACGTGATCGTAGCGATTGTGGCTCTCGCAGTGGGAATTTCGTCGATGGTTCAGGTGTACCGGGTCGGTGATGCCGGTGCCCAGTCGGTGTGGGCCGGCGAAATAGCCCGGTTGAAGAATGCCAACGGAACCTAACCCGCAGACGAGTAATCGATGTGCGCATCGTCGGTGAAACCGATCGATACAGATCCCAGTCCTTGCTGTCGACCGCGCGGGCGTATCTATTGAGCAGCGCGGTGATTTCCAGTTCGTCGCTGATCCGCTGTAGGTCCACCCGAGATGCTCCTCTTAGATTAGCGGCTGATGCGCCCGGCCCACTCCAGGAGTTGCTGCCACAGCAGGTGACGGGTTGAGGCCATGTTGTGGCAGTGTCCGCTGCCGGGAACAACCAGCGTTGTGATGTCGATACTACGGGCGTAATACTGCGCCTCAGCGCTGGGGTCGGGTGACACATCGACTTCGCCGTAGCCCAGTAGAACCGGCACGTCCACCAGCGCCGCTTCCTCGGACACCACACCTGGAATTGCGGCCGCTGAAAAGCAGCGCGGCACAACGGACCTCGTCATAAGGGTATCTGCCGTGACAACGGTCGGGGGGACATCGGGCAAGTGGAACCAGTCTTGCATCTGGTCGCGGGAGGCTTCGTTGTATTGCTCGGTGATCATGCTGGCGAATT
>DASZKQ010000221.1:0-1951 GCA_035552835.1 Mycobacterium sp.
AAGCCGACGACCACAGCCCGCTGCCACCGCCGCTTCCCGGCCAGTACCTGACCGTGCGAATCCCCGGTGCCGCCGAGCCCACCCCAACGCGTAGCTACTCCCTCTCGGGTGACCCCACCGCGGGGGACTACCGCATCAGCGTCAAGCGCGAAGACCACGGCTTGGTCAGCCCCTGGCTACACGCCCACATCGAACCCGGGTCAGTCGTCGAGGCCGCCGCGCCGCGCGGTGACTTCTATCTGATCGAGGGGAGCGATCCGGTGGCCTTGATCTCAGCGGGAATCGGTATCACGCCGGTATTGGCGATGCTGCATACGCTGTCGGCTGCCCACAGCACCCGCGACATCTGGTGGCTGCACGCCAGTCGAAATCGCGAAACCCAGGCCTTTGCAACAGAAGTCACGGCCCTGATCGGGTCAATGCCGCATGCTCGACAGCGGGTGTTCTATACGCAGACGCAGGGACGTCCGAACGTGGCGGCAATCGCGGCGCTAGGGCTGCCGGCTGAGTCTGCCGCATATCTCTGCGGTCCAACGCAATTCATGTCCGACATGCGCGACGCCCTCACCGCGGCCGGACTCGACCCTGCACATATCCACAGCGAATTATTCGGTGCCCTACCGTCAATCAATCCTGGCATCGTTGACGGGGCCCCGCGCAAGCCGCCGCACCCGCCGGCGGGCCTTCCTGGGACCGGACCGTCAATCACCTTCGCCCGCAGCGGGCTGACCGTCAACTGGTCCGCCGATTACGGCAATATCCTGGACCTGGCCGAGGCGTGCGATGTGCCAACTCGTTTCTCGTGCCGAAGCGGCGTCTGTCACGTGTGTGAGACCGGCGTAGTCGCCGGGGCGACGACGTATGTGCGTTCGCCACTTGAGCCACCCGAACAGGGAACGGTACTGATCTGCTCAGCGGCCCCAGAAGCCGAACTCGTGCTAGACCTCTAGCAGTGCGAAGTCGTTGTACTAAGCGGCAATCGCGCGCTGGCCACCAGTCGCGTGCAACACTGCGCCGTTGACGTAGCTGGCATCGGTGGAGCTGAGGAATACGACCGCGTTGGCGATCTCACTCGCCTCGGCGGGCCGGTTCAAGGTGGTGGTTGCCGCTACCGCTTCGAGCACGCCTGGCATCACGGCGACGCCCGGTGTGTCAGTGGGCCCGGCGGCCACTGCATTGATCCGTACTCCCGACCTGCCGAACTCATCTGCACACACGCGCGTCAGCTGTTCCAGTCCGGTTTTGGTGGCTCCATAGATTCCCGCTCCGCTCGCGGGTACGGAAGCGGCGACAGTACTCACATTGACCACGGCACCGCCCCCGCGCCCAACCATCCCCGGTACCAATTGCTGGACCAGGATGTATGGCGCGCGCAAGTTGACACTCACATGTTCGTCGAAAGTCGCGTCGTCGACGTCGAGGGTCGCACCGAACTTGTAGATACCGGCATTGTTGATCAAGATGTCCACCGGTCCGGCCTCGGTGGCCAACCGCCGGACATCGGTGGCGTCGTTGAGATCTGCGGCAACGAAACGTGCTTTCCCACCGGCATTCTCAATATCGCGGACGGTCTTGGCGCCGCGTTCGGCGCTGCGCCCATGTACCACCACCTCGGCGCCGCGGTGAGCGAGTTCCAACGCTATCTCGCGGCCAATCCCAGACGTGGCGCCGTCACCAATGCGGTGGAGCCGGCCAATGTTGATGCCATCGAACCCTGCCTCCAAGAGAGAAGTTCACTTGCCTTCTCCTTAGCAGCGGCCCGACGGCATTTATTCCTACGGGCCGAGCGCGACCGACGCCTCCGCGGTGTAGCACAGGAACGTCAGTGTCTCCTGAAGATAGAGCTGCACGGTGTCGGCGTCGTGACTGCTGTAGCCGATGGCGACGTCGGTGCCCAGCTGTAGGTCGAAGTCTCCGCCACGGGTGGTCAGCACGAAAGCACCGTCGATGG
>DASZKQ010000222.1:0-19474 GCA_035552835.1 Mycobacterium sp.
GGTCTTGCGAACCCCACGTTTGGTGTCAACAACGTCGTACATGGCGGGGTTGGTCATCGACGGGTCGTCGCCCTCGTTGTGCCCGCGCCGTCGGTAGCACAGCATGTCGATGACGACGTCTTTCTTGAACTTCTGCCGGAAGTCCACGGCCAGGCGCGCCACCCACACGCAGGCCTCCGGGTCGTCGCCGTTGACGTGGAAGATGGGTGCTCCGATCATCTTCGCGACGTCGGTGCAGTATTCGCTGGACTTGGAGTACTCCGGCGAGGTGGTGAAGCCTATCTGGTTGTTGACGATGATGTGGATGGTGCCGCCGACGCGGTAGCCGGGCAGCTTCGCCAGGTTCAGCGTCTCGGCGACCACGCCCTGGCCCGCAAACGCGGCGTCGCCGTGCAGCATCAGCGGCATCACCGAGAAGGCTTTTTCGTTTTCGCTGTCGCTGGTCCCATGGTCGAGCAGGTCCTGCTTGGCCCGAACCAGGCCCTCCAGCACCGGGTCGACCGCCTCCAGGTGCGATGGGTTTGCGGTCAGCGACACTTGGATGTCGTTGTCGCCGAACATTTGTAGATACACGCCGGTGGCGCCGAGATGGTATTTGACATCACCGGAGCCGTGCGCCTGCGCGGGATTTAGATTGCCCTCGAACTCCGAGAAGATCTGGGAATACGGCTTGCCGACGATGTTGGCCAGCACGTTGAGTCGACCCCGGTGCGGCATGCCGATGACCACCTCGTCGAGCGCGTGCTCGGCGCACTGATCGATCGCGGCATCCATCAGCGGGATGGTGCTTTCGGCGCCTTCTAGCGAGAACCGCTTCTGCCCGACGTACTTCGTCTGCAGGAACGTCTCGAAAGCCTCCGCTGCGTTGAGCTTGCTCAGAATGTATTTCTGTTGGGCCACAGTCGGTTTGACGTGCTTGGTCTCGACGCGCTCTTCCAGCCACTCCTGCTGTTCGGGGTCGAGTATGTGGGTGTACTCCACGCCGATGTGGCGGCAGTAGGCATCGCGCAACAGGCCCAGAATGTCGCGCAGCTTCTTGTACTCGGAACCGGCGAAGCCGTTGACTTTGAACACCCGATCGAGGTCCCACAGTGTCAGGCCGTGGGTCAGCACTTCGAGATCGGGGTGGCTGCGGAACCTGGTGTTGTCCAAGCGCAGTGGGTCGATGTCTGCCATCAGATGGCCGCGGTTGCGGTACGCGGCGATCAACTCCATCACGCGGGCGTTCTTGTCGACGATCGAGTCCGGGTTGTCGGTGCTCCACCGAATCGGCAAGTAGGGGACGCCCATTTCCCGGAAGATCTCGTCCCAGAAGTCGTCGGCCAGCAGCATCTCGTGGATGGTGCGCAGGAAGTCTCCGGATTCCGCGCCTTGGATGATGCGGTGGTCGTACGTCGAGGTCAGCGTGATCAGCTTGCCGATACCCAGTTCGGCGATACGTTGCTCGCTGGCACCCTGGAATTCGGCCGGGTACTCCATGGCTCCCACACCGATGATGGCACCTTGGCCCGCCATCAGTCGCGGCACCGAGTGCACGGTGCCGATCGTGCCGGGGTTGGTCAGCGAAATCGTCACGCCGGCAAAGTCTTCGGCGGTCAACTTGCCGTCGCGGGCACGGCGGACGATGTCTTCATAAGCGGCGATGAACTGCCCGAATCGCATGGTTTCGCACCGTTTGATGCCGGCCACCACCAACGAGCGCTTGCCATCCTTGCCTTGCAGGTCGATCGCCAGGCCGAGATTGATGTGAGCCGGCGTGACCGAGGTGGGCTTGCCGTCGACCTCGGCGTAGTGCCGGTTCATGTTCGGGAACGCCTTGAGCGCCTGCACCAACGCGTAACCCAGTAGATGGGTGAAAGAGACCTTGCCGCCGCGGGTGCGCTTGAGCTGGTTGTTGATGACGATCCGGTTGTCGATCATCAGCTTGGCCGGGATGGCCCGAACGCTGGTAGCCGTCGGCAGATCCAACGACATGGACATGTTCTTCACGACGGCGGCGGCGGCACCCCGCAGTACCTGGACTTGATCACCGTCGCCCGGAGCCGGGCCGACAGGGCGCGCAGGCGCCGGGGTCGCCGGGGCGCTGGTCACGCCTTTGCCGACGGTGGCGGTGGTGGTGGTCGGCGGAGGCGACGGGGCGGGTGGTGGGGCGGGCGCGGCCTGCGCGGCCGGAGCCGCCGCTGACTGCGCGTCTGTAGTGGTTGAACCGTCACCCGTTGGTTCGGGATTGTAGTCGACCAGAAACTCATGCCAGCTCGGATCGACCGAGGAGGGGTCTTCGCGGAACTTGCGGTACATCTCCTCGACCAGCCATTCGTTCTGCCCGAATGGTGAACTCGTACTGCTCACGGCAGCTGCTCGCCTCGATTCCTCTGTCCGGCAACGCGCTAGTGACGCTTGCCACTTCCTACCACCGGTGTCGGCGCATCTGACCTGCAGCGGCTCCGAGGGTTTCCGCCCCATAAAGGCTAACCCTTTGCCGACAATCCGCCACGGTCATGGCCAGCCCGGCTCAACTGGCACCACCCGGAGTTGCTGCTAACCGGCGTCGCGAACCGTGGGCAGCAGATGCAGGGTGACTGGCCACCGCACCGGGGGCGTACCGAACGCGTTGCGGGTGTTCCGCACGATCTTCTTACCGGCTAACCGGTTGCCGATGGCACCGATGAGGGCGCCGATACCGATCGGCAGCATCTTGCCGAACAGCAGTGCACCGCGCCGCAGCGTGTATTTCCTGACGGCGTACTTGAGCAACCGCGAATTCAGCTGTGCCAACGCGGGCATCGGCAGCGATGCCGCGCCCTCCGACAACCACGCACCGCTCCTGCGGCCCGGACCGAGCAGTTCGCCGATGGCGTGCTTGCTGTCGTCGCCAACCAGCACGGCCAGCACCAAGGCGCGCCGGAGTTCCCGATTTTCGGCCGGGACACCGTGCACCGCCGCGATCGCCAGCGCAAAGAACGCGGTGGCCTCGAGGAACACCGCCGTCTCGCCGGCGGCCGCGGACAGCGCGGTCAGGGTGCCGATGCCCGGCAGCAAAGCGGCCGAACCCACGGCTGCGCCGCTGGCCGTGACGGCGGCCAGATACCGCTTCTCCAGCTTGGAGACAATAACGGCGGGAGCAGCCTCCGGGTTCGCACGGCGCAGCCGGTCCACATAGGCTGCCGCCGCCGGGCCCTGGATCCGTGTGCTGCGCGCGATGATGTGCGCCAATGCGCGCGCGGATGCCTTGGGCTTGCCGTTGGTAGTGGCGGGCAGCGAGTCATCCGCTGAGTGCGTGCGTCGGGCGCTCATGAGGTGCCTCCGAGGTGTACGTGGAATGCCTTCAGGCTAGCGCCGACGCACGAAACGTGGGCCAAGCGTCCCGGTCCGTGAATTCCCGCAGGTTGTCGTGGCACTTGCCGAGGTCGATACCCTGGACAGGGATGCCGCGGCGAATGCGGTCGACGACCGCGTCGGGGCGCTGGAGGCCTGGGCGGCCGAGATCATGGCGCTTCGCGACGCCGGTGTCACACCAGATGGGTATCTGGTGGCGTTGGATTATTTGCTGACAATGATGCAGACCGAGCTCTCACGGCTGTGCGAGTTTGCCAGTTCGCTGCAGTCCGGTCGGCTGGAGTGGCGGCAGGCGGCGTCCGACAGCAAGATGCGGAGCCAGGAGAGGTAGGGACATGACTGCGGCGACTGCTCGGGAGCGAGCGGGTGGGGGCACCCGACGCGCCAGCGGCGCCATGTCGACCAAGCGCAGGAAAGCCGCAAGTCCGTGGGACGCGCTCTGGGCGATGATGGTCGGCTTCTTCATGATCCTGCTCGACTCCACGATCGTCGCGGTCGCCAACCCCAGCATCATGACCAAGCTCGGCTCCAGTTACGACACGGTGATCTGGGTGACCAGCGCCTACCTGCTCGCTTACGCGGTTCCGTTGTTGGTGGCCGGCCGACTCGGTGACCGGTTCGGTCCGAAAAACCTCTACCTGGCCGGCCTCGCAGTATTTACCGCCGCCTCACTCTGGTGCGGCCTGTCGGGGACCATCGGGATGCTGATCGCCGCACGGGTTGTGCAGGGCATCGGCGCCGGGGTGCTGACCCCCCAGACGCTGTCGGTAATCACCCGCATCTTTCCGCCGGAACGGCGCGGGATGGCGATGAGCGTGTGGGGTGCCACCGCGGGCGTTGCCACATTGGTTGGGCCGCTGGCCGGCGGTGTGCTGGTCGACGCGCTGGGCTGGGCATGGATTTTCTTCGTTAACGTCCCGATCGGGATCATCGGTCTGGGGCTGGCTGTTTGGCTGATGCCGGTTTTGCCCACACATAGACACCGATTCGACCTGGTTGGCGTGGGATTGTCCGGGCTGGCCATGTTCCTCATCGTCTTCGCCCTGCAGGAGGGTCAGTCCGACGGCTGGGCGCCGTGGATCTGGGCGGTGTTCGTCGCCGGCGTCGGATTCATGACCGCGTTCGGCTATTGGCAGTCGATCAGCACCCACGAGCCACTGATCCCCCTCGACATCTTCCGGGACCGCGACTTCAGCCTTGCCAATCTCGCCGGGGTTGTCATCGGGTTCGCGGCCACCGCGATGATGTTGCCGCTGATGTTCTACGCGCAGGGGGTGTGCGGATTGTCGCCGACCCGTTCGGCTCTGCTGACCGCGCCGATGGCGATTACTAGTGGTCTGCTCGCACCGATCGTCGGCAAGGTCGTCGACCGTTCCCACCCTCGCTCGGTGGTCGGTTTCGGTTTCTCGGTTTTGGCGATCGGACTGACCTGGCTCTCGATCGCGATGACGCCGTCCGCGCCCATCTGGCAGCTGGTTCTGCCGTTCATTGCGTTGGGTTTTGGGATGGCGTTTATCTGGGCGCCGTTGGCCGCCACCGCGACCCGCAGCCTGCCGCCGCGGCTGGCTGGCGCCGGTTCCGGGGTATACAACGCGACCCGCCAAGTTGGTGCCGTATTGGGCAGCGCCGGCATGGCTTCCTTCATGACATCGAGGATCACGTACGAGATGCCGCCGATGCCCGACGGCGAGGCGTTCGGCCCGACGGGCGGCAAGGGTACCGCCTTGCAGCTGCCGGGATTCCTGCGCGAGCCATTCTCGGCTGCGATGTCCCAGTCGATGCTGCTGCCGGCGTTTATTGCGCTTTTCGGCGTAGCGGCGGCGCTATTCATGATCGGCTTCACCGGCTCGGCGCTTGGCGGCGACCGGCCGCCGCGCGCCGGTGCGGGGGGCGTCGGCCACCAGGATGGTCCCGAGGCCCGGACGCGACGGATTCGGTTGAAGCCCAACGCTTCTTACGACTTTCCAGACGGCGAGCAGGGCGGCTATCTGGTTGGCCATGACGACGGCTTCCGGGATGGCTTCGACGATGACGACGACTACGTCGAATACACGTTGTCGCCCGCCCGGACTGGCCCGCGCGAGCCGTCCCCCGACGTCGAACCGACCCGGGCCCATCTCGATGACGGCAACACCGAACCGTTGCCCGTTCAGATCGAGCACCCACAACCGGCACCCGCTGAGGCCTGGCATCGCGCACCTGTCGAATCGTGGCGCAGTCTTCTCGATGAGGATTCTGCGCCGGCGCCGGAGGTCGAGCCAATTGGATCCGCCCACAACGGTTTCCATGTCGACGACGATCAGCGCGTCCGGCCGATCGAGGAATTTTCACCGCCGCCCAAGCCGTCGCGGCATGCGCTGCACCAGGACCGACCTGAATCGCCGCGGGCACGCAACAGGCACTACCGCGCCGATCCGGACGACACCGCCGACTACGGACGACATCCATTCCGGGATCATTAGCCGGCCGGTGGACCCGAGGCCGTCAAGGCCAAAAATGCACCCAACTCCACCAAACCTGCCGGTGCGGCGGGCAGGTAATCGGTCAACGCTTCGGCGCGCACGATCACTGCCGCATACTGTGCGCGGCTGATCGCCACGTTCAATCGGTTTCGGTTGAGCAGGAACGGGATTCCTCGTGGAATGTCCTCGACGGACGAGGCAGTCATCGAAATGAACACCACCGGCGCTTGGGCGCCCTGGAACTTGTCGACGGTCCCGACCCGGACATCGCCAAGCCCACCGGCTGCCAGCCGCTGGCGCAGCAGGACCACCTGCGCGTTGTATGGCGCCAACGCAAGCACATCGGCGGCCGTCAAGGGCCGGCTACCGCGCTCATCGGTCCAGGTCGAGCCGACCAGCGTGTTGATCTGTGTCACGATCGCGTCGGCTTCTTCCGGGCTCTCGGTTGAGTTGCCCTCGTGGCGGACTTCAATGACGTGGACTCCGGGCGGATATCCGTCGAGACGGCGCTCGGCAGTGATCTCGGCGTAGGACTGCAATCGGCCTTCGTAGGCAAGTGCCGACACCGGTGCGCACACCGCCGGATGCATCCGGTGCGTGCGGTCCAGGAAATACCCCCGCTCGGCGGGCAGCGTGCGGTGATCTTCGACCAGCCAGCCCAGCGCGGATCCGTCAACCGGCTCAGGATGTGTGCCTTGGCTGACCTGAGGTAGCTGTTGCGGATCGCCCAGCAACAGCAGGTTCGCGGCAGCGGACGCCACGGCGATCGTGTTGGCCAAACAGAATTGGCCTGCCTCGTCGATCACCAGCAGATCGAGGCTGCGCGGCGGGACGCGGGTGGGGTTGGCGAAGTCCCATGCGGTACCGCCGATCACGCACCCCGCTGTGCCGGTGATGAATCCGGCGTACTCCTGCTCGGTGATCTGTTGCCAGCGGACATCTTCGCGGTCGTATCGCTTCTTTGCGACGCGGAGCGGATCGACGCCGGCATCGATCGCACAGTCGAGCAGATTCTCCACCACGGCATGGGATTGCGCGACAACACCGATGCGCCAGCCGTGCTCGCCGACGAGCCCCGCGATGACCTGCGCGCCGGTGTACGTCTTGCCGGTTCCGGGCGGTCCGTGCACCGCCACATACGACGAGTCCAAGTCGAGCACGGCTTTTGCAATGGCCTGAGTGATGTCCTCGATGACTTCGCCGGCCCTCGGTAGCGCCGCGCCGCTGCGGGTTCGAGGCGGGCGGCGCAACAGAATATCGAGCAGTGCGGTGTGGGGGAGTTGCGGCAGTGTGGCGGCGACGTCGGCCGCCGTCGATTGGATTGCTTCCCGCAGCGGCTTGGTCCCGATTGGCGCACCGGGGGTGAGGGCGAACGGGAGTTGATGGAAAGTGTTGCCGCCCTGTGGTGTTCGTTCCTTAACCATGACGACGGTCGGTATGGTCGGGTCGTCGGCTTCGATGACTTCAGCGCGCCCGGCGGCCCGTCGATCGGGGTTGTCGGTCAAGCCGGACGGAGACGGTGGCTCGTAGAGCGCGAAGACCTCGCGGTTGAGTGCGCCGCGCGCCAGTTCGCCGGTTAGCTCTATTCGTCGCTGCAGCTTCTGCGCGCGCGGAGGCTTCTCCCAGTCGGCGACTACAGTGGCATCGCTGACGAGGAAAACATCTGTGTCATCGGCCCATTCATCGACAGGGTAATTCAGACGGTCGAAATGCGCCCACCAGAAAGGTTTGTCTTCGCGGCGGTGATACCCGCGCGCCGCGGCTACCAGGGCGACCGCCGTCTGCTCGGGTGTGCGATCACCGACCGGTGCATAGCCGGTGAACTCCGCGAGAGTCACCGCCAGCGCGTCGCTCGCCTCAATGTTGCCGTCATCTGAAACTGGTTGAGCGCCAAGTGGCGTGATACCGGATTCGAATGCCCGCATCAGCAACCAGTCGCGCAGGGTACGGGTGGATTGGCAGTCGTAGAGGTTATAGTCCTCGATCTCCTTCAGCACGGTTGCAGCCTCGTCGAGCTGGCCGTTGCTGCGCAGCTGGCAGTATCGCGCGTACTGGGTGATCGAGTCGGCGGCCGTGGTCACCTCACCGGAGCGCAGCTGCGCGCCCATGTACAGCGGCTCCAGGGCCTTGAGGCCGACAGATTCGCTACCGACGCGAATGCTTTTGCGCACGATCGGATACAAGTCAACCAGCGTGCCGCTGCGGAGTAGCTCGTCCACTTCGTCTTCGCCAACCCCGTACCGTCCGGCAAGCCGCAGCAGCGCTGTCTTCTCATAGGAGGCGTAGTGGTAGATGTGCATGTTTGGAAAGCGCCTGCGTCGCTTGGCCACCAGCGCGAGGAAGTCGGTCAATGCCTTGCGCTCATCGCGGCGGTCATGGGCCCACAGCGGATGGAAAGCCCCCGACCGTCCGCCTTCCAAGACGCCGAACAGATATTCCAGCCCCCAGTCGGTGCCGTCGGCCGTCCAGAGCGGGTCACCCTCGAAGTCGAAGAACAGATCCCCGCCGTCGGGATTGGGCAGCAATGCCAACGGCTGCGGGTCGGCCACCTCAAACTGCGGTGTGCTGGTATCACGCTGGCGCACTTGCAGTTTGGCCTGCGCTACCAGCCGTTCCAGGGTGCGGACCGGTAGCTCGGCAACTGGTCCGGTGTGGTCGGCCAGTTCGGCGAGCGTGGCGATCCCCGCGTCGATCAGCTTGGCGCGCTGAGTTATCCGCATGCCCGCGACCAGCAGCAGATCGTCTGTTACCCGCACCTGCTCCTCGCAGACCGGGCAGCGGAAACATGCGTGGACCCGCTCGTCGTCCCAGCGCACCGGTGTGCCGCCGGCATAGTGCTCATCGAGCAACCGCTGTAATCGCACACGCTGCTCCAGATAGACCGGGATCAGCTCGTCGATGCGGTATCGCACCGCCTTGCCGTTGCCGAGCACCAACTCGGCTTCGGGAGATACCGGGATACCGGAGCGGCTCAGGGTATCGGCATAGGCTGCGATCTGAAGCAGTGCGGTGACCTTCTCCGAGCGGGCCAGCTTGGTGTCGGAGACTCGGTACTGCTGGCCATCACGCACCAGAAAATCGGCGAACCCGACGAAGCGGCCGTCGAACATCGTGGCCTGGTACACCACCGCGGCGTTGTTCGCGATGGCCCGCTGCGTCGCCGCGGCGGCGGCGCTGAAACCGGCGATGGCGTAAGCGGGGCGGCCGATCACCACCACCGCGTCGCTGAATTCCTCGCGCAGCTGCTCGAGCCGGCGTCGCTCGTGCTGGTCACCCAGAGCAGCGGTGCGCGCTAGTAATTCGTCCTCGACGACGATGCCGGGAGCCCAGCCAAGCCTCGCGTCGAAATCGCGCAGCAGGGCGTATTCACAGCGAGCGGCGGCTGCGAGATCCGACGCGCTGTAGATGATGCTGTCGCCTGCCATGAACACAGCAGCAACTCTAGGCCGACGCACCGACAGGATTGCGCGGCTGGCTAGCCTACGCCGTTGGCGGTCAGCTCGACCCCATTGCCGTTCCAGCGGAATTTCACCACGCTGGGCAAGCCGATGCCGCCGGAGTACACCAACGCCACTGTGTCGCCGGTGCATTGCGAGGTGTCGATCCCGTTGAATCCGTAGGTGTCGGGCACTCCTTGCGGCGGTATCAACTTGCCGAGATGAAACATCACCGCCCTGGTGTTAGGGCTCTCGGCGTTGGTGTTGGCCTTGACGATCACCGCTGACAGCTGGGCGCATTCGTTGTAGTTGCCAGCCAGCGGTTCGGGGTTCCACGGCTGCTGGCTGCGGGGGTCGCGGGGGAGCTCCGATACCGCTCTGGCGATCCCGGGCGCGCCGAGGCTGACCGCGCAGGGGTCGGCTGCTGCTGCTGAGCTGGTGCTGGTTGGGCCCGCGCCGACGGCCGGCGGTCCCGGTGTGTGGGGCGCGCCGGTTGGGTGGGCCGTCATTGCTTGCGGCGTCTTGGCGACGGTCGAGTCGCCCGATCCGCAGCCGCTCACGGTCGAGGCGATCAGTGCGGCGGCGGCAAGCCCAGCCAACCGCCGGACACCATCGTGTCGTCTCCACACAAGGTCGCACCGTACCTTGACCAGGCCTGCCGACGTGGCAGGCGTGGCCGAGCGTTGTTCGACCACGCCCTAGACTTTGTCTTCAAATGGCCTCCCCGGACAACGCACCCGCGACCTTTGCCGACCTGCAAATCCACCCCTCGGTCTTGCAGGCCGTCGCCGACGTCGGTTACGAGACACCGTCGGCGATTCAGGCGGCGACGATTCCGGCATTGATGGCCGGGTCGGACGTGGTAGGGCTGGCTCAGACCGGGACGGGCAAGACAGCCGCTTTCGCGATGCCGATCCTGTCCAAGATCGACACCAACAGCAAAGCGACTCAAGCGCTGGTGCTGGCGCCGACGCGTGAGCTGGCGCTCCAGGTGGCCGAGGCGTTCAGCCGCTACGGCGCCCACTTGCCCCGGATCAACGTGCTGCCGATCTACGGCGGATCGTCGTACATGGTGCAACTGGCCGGGCTCAAACGTGGTGCACAGGTGGTGGTCGGCACTCCGGGCCGTGTCATCGACCACTTGGAACGGGGGACATTGGATCTCTCCCGAATCGACTACCTGGTGCTCGACGAGGCCGACGAGATGCTCAACATGGGCTTCGCCGAAGACGTCGAACGGATCCTGTCCGAGACCCCCGAGTACAAGCAAGTCGCGTTGTTCTCCGCGACCATGCCGCCCGCGATCCGCAAACTCACGGCCAAGTATCTCCACGACCCGACCGAAGTCAAGGTCGACGCGAAAACCGCTACCGCCGACAATATTTCGCAGCGCTACATCCAGGTCGCCGGCCCGCGCAAGATGGACGCGCTCACCCGCGTTCTGGAGGTCGAGCCGTTCGAGGCGATGATCGTCTTCGTCCGGACCAAGCAAGCCACCGAAGAGGTAGCCGAAAGGCTTCGCGCGCGTGGGTTTTCCGCGGCGGCCATCAACGGCGATATCCAACAGAGCCAACGCGAGCGGACCATCGCTGCGCTTCGCGAGGGCGGCATCGACATTCTGGTTGCCACCGATGTCGCTGCCCGGGGATTGGACGTTGAGCGGATATCGCATGTGCTCAACTACGACATCCCGCACGACACCGAGTCATATGTGCACCGGATCGGGCGCACCGGCAGGGCCGGGCGGTCGGGAGCCGCGCTTCTTTTCGTCGCGCCGCGAGAACGCCACTTGCTCAAGTCGATAGAGAAGGCGACGCGGCAGAAGCTCACCGAGGCCGAACTCCCCAGCGTCGAAAACGTCAACGCGCAACGGGTGGCGAAATTCGCCGATTCCATCACCGACAGTCTCGGCTCACCGGGCATCGAGTTGTTTCGCCGCTTGGTCGAGGACTACGAGCGCGAGCACGACGCACCGATGGCCGACATCGCGGCGGCGTTGGCGCTGCAGTCGCGCGACGGGGAAGCCTTCCTCATGTCACCCGAGCCGCCGCCCGACCGCCGCCCTAAACAGCGTGAGGACCGGCCCGCCAAGTCCAATCGCCAAGCGGGCGAGGGCCCCAGGAAAGGGTTCGCGACTTACCGCATTGCGGTCGGGAAGCGCCACAAGATCGGGCCGGGCGCAATCGTGGGTGCCATCGCCAACGAAGGAGGCTTGCACCGTAGCGATTTCGGCCACATCAACATCGGGCCCGACTTCTCGCTGGTGGAATTGCCCGCCAAGCTATCCCGCGAAACGCTGAAAGCTCTTGAGCGAACTCGTATTTCCGGTGTGCTGATCAACTTGCAGCCGGATCGAGGTCGAGACAACCCCAAGCGCCATGATCGCGGCGCGAAGCGGCGGGAAAACACCGGATGACCCGAGCCGACGCCACGGCCGACCAGGGCGGGCTCGAACAGGTCTCCGGGCCCGACCGGGTCGCGTCGCTGACGGGTATCCGTGCGGTCGCCGCCCTTCTGGTGGTCGGGACTCATGCGGCGTACACCACCGGCAAATACATCGAAGGCTATTTCGGCCTGGTGTGTTCCCGAATGGAAATGGGCGTCCCGATTTTCTTTGTGTTGTCCGGCTTCCTGTTGTTTCGGCCATGGGTGAAATCGGCGGCTACCGGTGGTCCGGAGCCGTCGGTGCGCCGCTACGCCTGGCACCGGGTTCGGCGCATCATGCCGGCCTATGTCGTCACCGTGCTGTTGGCCTACGTCATCTACCACTTTCGGACCGCGGGGCCCAACCCCGGGCACACCTGGATCGGGTTGCTGCGCAATCTGACTTTGACGCAGATCTACACCAGCAACTACCTAATCGGGTATTTGCACCAGGGCCTGACCCAGATGTGGAGCCTGGCGGTGGAAGCCGCCTTCTACGTGGCGCTTCCGCTGCTCGCCTACTTGCTACTGGTGGTGCTGTGCCGACGGCAATGGCGGCCGAGGCTGGTGCTAGTCGGCCTCGGCGCACTCGCGCTGATTTCTCCGGCATGGCTGATCTTGGTGCACCTGACGACCTCGGTGCCGAACGGAATGCGGCTATGGCTGCCCACCTACCTGATCTGGTTCCTTGCCGGCATGAGCCTGACGGTACTGCAGGCGATGGGGGTGCGCTGTTATGCCTTTATCGCGTTACCGCTCGCCGTCATCTGCTATTTCATCGCTTCTACGCCGATCGCCGGGGCGCCGACGACATCGCCGCTCGGTCTGTCGCAAGCGCTGTTCAAAGCGGTTTTCTACGCGGCGATCGCCGCACTGGCAGTGGCGCCGCTGGCGCTGGGCAACCAGGGCTGGTATTCCCGGTTTCTCGCGAGCCGACCAATGGTGTGGCTCGGGGAGATCTCCTACGAGATTTTCCTGATTCACCTGGTGACCATGGAAATTGTCATGGTCGACGTGGTCGGCTATCACGTCTACACCGGTTCGATGGTGAACCTGTTCCTGGCGACATTGGTGGTGACTATCCCGCTGGCATGGCTGTTGCATCGATTCACGCGGGTGCGAAGCTAAGCCGTCTGCTCGACCGGTACCACAATCGGGACGACGAACTCCTCGACCATCGCCTGCTCGTCGGCCACGTCGCGGCCGGGGAAGATCAGCAGCGACGTAATTACCCGAACCAGCCAGCGGCCCCGGCTTTCGATGGCCGTCGGGTCGTCAGCGCCGAGCGAGTTGACGAACGCCGCCGCCAGCGCCGTGATGACGTCGGACTGCTCGGCCACTTCACCACCGATCGGCGCCTGCGTGGTAGCAAACCAGGACGCCAGCGCGGGGCTTTCCCGGACCAGGCGAAGGGTTGTCGCGATGCCTGCACTTAGCCGTTCGCGTGGGTCGGCGATCCCGCTGATCTGCTCTTTGATCGCGTCGGAGAGCCGATAGGTCTCGCGGTGGACATACGCGCTGCGCAACGCTTCGCGGTTTTCGAAGTAGCGGTACAGGGTCGCGCGGGAACAGCCTGCGGCCTTGGCGATCTCGTTCATCCCCACCGAACCGGGATCATGGCCGGTGAACAGCTCCTCGGCGGCGTCGAGAATCCGATCGGCGGCTACCTCGGTGCGACGCTCCGAGAGCCAGTCATTGGCCCCCATCAGGACGCGACCCGGAATGGGACCGACAGCGGACGCCGTACATAGCTTCCTCCGGCCCATGCGATGCCAGTCTCGTCGACCACGAAATCAGGGCAACGCGAGAGCAATTCGGTCAACGCGACCCGCGACTGCATCCGGGCCGCAGCGGCGCCCAAACAGTGGTGTGCGCCGTGACTGAACGTCAGAATGTTGCGCGGGCACCGCCGTACGTCGAGCTCAGCGGCGTCGGGTCCGTACTGGCGCTCGTCGCGGTTGGCCGACCCGTAGAGCAGCAGCACGCGGCGGCCGGCCGGCACGGTGACGTCGCCGATGGTGACGTCGCGGGTGGCGGTGCGGGCCAGACCCTGCACCGGTGCCGTCAGCCGTAGCAACTCGTCGACCGAATCCGGGATCAGATCCGGGTTTTCGGCGAGCACTCGCCGCTGGTCGGGACGCTGGTGCAGCAATTGCACCGAGCCGCCCAACATTCCTGTGGTGGTGTCGTTTCCGCCGGTGACCATCGTGAACGTGAACGCCAGGACCGACAGCGTGCCGGCGATGTCGCCGTCGGCGCCGACGCCGGCTGCGACCAGGTGCGAGATGGTGTCGTCCTCGGGTTCGCGGCGACGCCGCTCGATCAGCTCGCTGAAGTAGGCCATCATCGACCCGACCGCGTCGCCGACCGTTTCCAGCGCGCCACCGATGCCACCGACGCCGGTGTTGGCCGCCACGATCGCATCAGTCCACCCGTCGAACTGGACGCGGTCTTCGTCGGGCACACCGAGGTAGTGCGCGACGACCATCGACGGCAACGGCTTGAACAGCTCGGCGACGATGTCGCCACCGCCGTTGGCGCGTATCCGCTCGAGGCGCTCGACGACGAACTCGCGTACCTTGGGCTCCACCTCCTCCACCTGTCGTGGCGTGAAACCGCGCGAGACCAGCTTGCGGAATTCGGTGTGCACCGGTGGATCCTGCATCACAAATGGTGGATTGTCTTGTAGCCCAATAAGTTCCAGCTCGCCGTAATTGACGGTCAGTCCCTGCGCGGACGAGAACGTCTCATGGTCGCGGGCGGCCGCCCAGACGTCGGCGTGCCGGGACAGCACGTAATAGTCGTGGTCGGGTCTGGCGTCGGGCACCACGTGGTGCACCGGGTCGTGGTCGCGAAGCGCACGGTACATCGGGAACGGGTTGGGCCAGGTTTCGGCGGTCGCCAATTGGAAGCGCGGCTCATAAGACAGAGTTGCTGTCATGTCTTATTTGTACGACAATGAGGCCCATGTGTCAACCGCCTAGCCGCGCCTTTTCCTTAACACTGGTCATCACTTGTCGATTCTCAAACTGTTTGTCATGTTCTCAAATGAAATGTCATCTCGATGTCATTTTTCGCCGCAAATCTCAGGCTCGTGTCATGTTGTGCCGCGGTGGCGGCGGACGTCTGTTGTCTGTTGCTGTTCGCCCTTTTTCTTCAAGAGGATTGCTGATGTGTATGGCGGCGCCGAGGGACGGGAGCAGGCGGCGCTGATCTGACGCGGATGGCAGGGCGGAAATGATCGGGTCGAGCGAAGCACTGGGCTGCGGCCGGTCGGCGCTGGCACGGCGGTGGTTTATGCGGGTGTGGCTGAGTTGGCGAGGCAGCGGACTGCAAAGCCGTATACACGGGTTCGAATCCCGTCACTCGCTCAGCGAAAGCTGAACAGCAAGTCCTTAGTTGTGGGCCAGCAACCTATGACCGCGGCAATAACCGCTGCGAAGCGCCCAGGCCGAAGGCACCACCGAACAACTCGCACCCTCGCCGGTGGTCGCACCGGGCCTGGCGAGGCGGTCTTTGTGTGTGACGGCTCCGGCGTTGAAGGCTGGAACAAGCGCACACTGGGCAGCGTTGGTTTCGGAATGCAGGGCAATGAAGGGGGTTGGTTGTGAACGTTGTCTCCGACGGGTACTGCCAAGTCGCGTCGAGCGGCAAAGGCGACCTGCGTCTGTCGCAATCTATCTCAGTTCAGCTGACAGGCTGGTAACGGAATGCGACACCTCAAGGTGGCTGACATCAACGCACGACCCTTGGTGTTGAGCGAGACGGTATCGGTCTGGAATGTGGTGTGTCGAGGTGCGTGCAGGCATCAATCCGACGAGGAGTGCGCTGTCTCCACGCACATGGTGTTCCCCTACCGTGGCATCTACCTGCATCACATTGGTCGGGCAGAGACCGTCGCGGAAGCTAACCAAGTTGTCTTTATCAATGAAGACGAGCCCTACCGCGTCAGCCATCCGATCGAAGGTGGAGATTCCACTATCTCGATAGGGGTAAGCGCGCCAACGCTTTTAGAGATAATGCCGGCCGAGTACCGTCATCCTAAAGGGCGGGCGGCATTCAATAGGGCTCGTCTGCGTATTGATTCGCACGCCCAAGCCGGAGCGGCCGCGCTGCGCCACAGGCTGCATCGAGGGAAGATCGAGAAGCTCGAAGCCGAGGTTCTGACGTTGACGTTGCTACGTCACGTTTTGGGCGAGCGCACTTCGTTTGGCGCGGTCGATAGTGTCCGGCGCCAAAAACTGGTGAATAACGCAAAGCTTGTGATGTCGTCTGATCTGGGACGCCGGTGGGCTTTGGCCGATGTCGCCACCGAGGTCGGGGTCTCGCCGGTATACCTGACACAAGTATTCCAGCGCGTCGAAGGAGTACCGCTTTATCGCTATCAACTGCAGCTGCGATTGGCACGAGCGCTCGATCTGCTCGGTGAGTATCACGACCTGACCACGCTCGCTTTCGACCTCGGGTTTTCTAGTCATAGCCACTTCAGTGCTGCGTTCAAACAGGCCTACGGCCAAACGCCGTTGGGGTTTCAGCGTTCTGCTCGGATCCGCTGACTATCCTTTCCCTCAGCGAGTACCGGTTCCCGGGATTTCAACTGCGGTGTCAGCCATGACCGTTCGGTGACCACAACGGCAGGTTCGTACGCAGATCACTGCCAGAGGAGTTGCCGCATGAGATCTTCTCTAGCGTCTTGGAATGGCCTGTGCGCGAGCTGTTTACGCTGCGAAACGACTCCACGTCATTCGGCGCCGCTGGGGATGACATCGAATTGTTCGATGGTTCGGCCTTCGAGTCTGGGCACGATGTAGCCCAGCGCGATCTCCTGGTAGTGCGGGGCCGCTAGGTGGTCGTTGAACGCCGCTCGTGAGGCGTAGCGCTCTACAAGGAGGCATTGGCTCGGATTGTCTAAGCTGCGGTATCCCGCGAAGGCGATATTGCCGGGTTCGGTTCGGGCCGCAGCGACCAACTTCGGCACGGCAGTCAACACCGCCTCTTCTTGGCCGGCTGCGATGTGAAGGCTTGCGATTACGAGTAGCTCAGACATTGGTGGAGTTCCTTGGGTTAGCGTTACGGGACGCCGTGGCGTCATAACGTCCGGTCGATTTCTGAATTGCGGAAAATCGCCCTGCTGGCACAGCATTTGGTTCAGGCGTGGGCTGCTTTCTTTTCGTCGTAGCAGGGGTAGTCGGTGTAGCCGTGCGCATCGAAGGCGTAGAAGGTGCTGCGGTCATAGGGACTCAGCGGGAGGTTGAGCCGGATGCGTTCGGGTAAATCGGGGTTGGAGATGAAATGGCGGGCGAATGCGATCAGATCGGCATCACCGTCAGCGACGGTGCGCTCGGCGGTGTCGGGCTCAAAGGCGCCGGCGGCGATGAGCGTGCCGCCGAACAGCTTTCGCAGTTGTTGAGTCGCTACCGCTCCCTGGCCCTCGACGGCGAGGTCGATGCCCTGCATTCGGGGCTCGATGACGTGCAGATAGGCGGGTCCGTAGTCGTTGAGCCTCGTCGCGAGATGTCCGAAGAGCCCTTGGGGGTCGCTGTCGCCCATGCCGTTGTAGTGGCTGCTCGGCGCGATGCGCACGCCAACGCGATCGGCGCCCCACACCGAGCTCACCGCATCGAACAGTTCGAAGAGCAGTCGTGTTCGACTCTCGATCGATCCGCCGTAGCGGTCGGTGCGCTTGTTGGTGCCGTCTTGAAGAAATTGATCGATCAGATAACCGTAGGCTGCGTGAAGTTCGACTCCGTCGAATCCGGCCGTCTGGGCGTTGTCGGCGGCGGCGCGGAATTCTTCGATGATTACCGCGATTTCGTCGGTCTCTAGCGCCCGGTGCGGTGAAGGCGGGATGAACCCTTGGGCGGTCGACACCGGGTTGGCGTTGGCCCAGTAGTGGGGGTCCAGTGAGGGCGACACCGGCGTTTGGCCAGTGGTGGAGATGTGGGCGCCGCGGCCGGCGTGCCAGAGTTGTGCGAACATGTAGCCGCCGCGCGCGTGGATGGCATCGACAATGCGCTTCCAGCCCGCAATTTGCACGTCGGTCCACAGTCCCGGCGACCCGTAGATTCCCAGCCCACCGTGGGAGACGGCGGTGCCTTCGGTGAAGATCAGCCCGCCTTCGGTGGCGCGCTGGGTGTAGTACTCCAGTTGCAGGGCGCCGGGGATTGCGCCGGGTTGTTGTGACCGCTGGCGGGTCATCGGGGCCATGACGACGCGATGCGCGAGCGTGATGGGTCCGATCGGCACCGGTGTGAAAAGGGCGTTGTCCGGGTTGGTCATCGCTGGGAGTCCTTTCTCGAAGAATCGGGGGCGGGGATGCGGGCGCTGCGCTTGCTCGATGCGGTGGAGGGGTTCGCGTCGCCGAGATCGCCGTGATCGGTCACAGGCGACCGTGGACCTGGGCCAGCTCGACCGCTTTCTTGATGGCTTCGTCGAGGCTTCTCGCAGGATCCGGCGTGAGCAGCGACGGTTGGAATCGCAGCTCGTCGATTTCTGTGACGCCGGCCTGGTTGAGCCACGCCCGCAAATAGGTCGAGTGATGGTCGACGCCGAATTCCGGTGTTTTACCCCTTGCGCATACACCCCGGAGGTCAGCGCGAGGGTCGCGTGTTTGTCTTTTAGCAGACCGTGATAGCCGGTCGCCGGGTCCAGAGTCCATAGCAATCCCGGCTGGTGGATCAGGTCGATGTACTGCTTGAGCCGGTAGGGGATGCCGGAGTTCCACATTGGCGCCGCGATGAGATAGCGATCCGCGGAGATGAATCGATTGGCGATCTCGACGAGCTGATCCCAGGCCGTCTGCAACACCGCATCTTGGCCCACCCCAGCGATCGCGTTCATCTTGGCGGCGGCCTTATTCCCGTCGAAGGCAGGAAGATCGGAATCCCACAGTTCGATCGTGTCGACCTCTAGGCCGGGGTTCTCGACCTGAAGGGCATCAAGGTAGGCCTGGGCGAGGCGGATCGTTTGCGACTCGGTTTTTCGGGGCGAAGCCTGAAGAAACAGCAACGTGGTGATGGTGCACACTCCCTCGACGTCGTGTGATGGGCGAACATCGCCGACCAACAGGCCCACGACCGTTGATGTGTCGTTCGACCCGCGCAGCGAATGAACCGAATGCGGCGAGGGTAGGGCGGCCATGGCCTGCGGCACTATCAAAATCTTTAGCATCGTGAAGTCGGTTGAATGCAAACGACTTCCACGCTGGCGGGTCACTAGCCAAGACAAGCCACTCTGGCACGCGATCGTGATCCCGGTTCTAAAGATTCTGACAGTGCGGCGCCGCGCGTATCCCGTAGCGTCGGCGCCGGTTCCACCGAATCGACGCACCTGAGAGGACGACCATGGGCACGGAATCAAGTGCAAGCAGCCCGCAAACTCCGGCCCCGTGCCCAGCCATACTGGCCTCTCAAAAGACACCGTTGACCGTGGGTACACCCTCGGGTCGCATCGCCTACGTTGAGGCCGGATCGGGTCCGGTCACGCTGTTCGTACACGGCGTACTGGTCAACAAACATCTGTGGCGCCACCAGTTAAACGCCCTGTCCGACATCCGACGCTGCATCGCCGTGGATCTACTCGCCCACGGCGACACCGAAATCACCCCGGAACAAGACGTGTCGGTCACCACCAACGCCGACATGCTCGCCGAAGTCCTCGACGCGCTGCAAATCGACCAAGTCGACCTCGTCGGCAACGACAGCGGCGGCGGGATCTGCCAGATCTTCGCCGCACGCCACCCCGACCGCATCCGGACCCTGACATTGACCAACTGCGACACCCACGACAACTGGCCGCCCGAGGCGTTCAAGCCGT